>CAZUHO010000027.1:0-8876 GCA_964620725.1 uncultured Dehalococcoidales bacterium | reverse complement strand
AACCCTATCCCCTTTATCCCCTTCCCCTTAACAAGGGGAAGGGGAAGATTTTTTCCTAAAGGGGCTTCGCCCCTTTTAAACTCCCTATAATTTTAGAGGCTTCGCCTCTCTTTAACTCTCCTTATTTATAAATCGTCACCCGTCTATGGGGGTCTTTGCCCAGGCTCTTTGAGAGTACGCTGGCTTTCTCAGCGATGAGGTGCTGCAGGCGCCGAATATAGGCGCTCTGGGGGCTGAGTTCCACCACCCCACGCCCATCCCTTACCCGCTCCACTGCTTCCTCAGCCTCACCAAGGGCACGCTTGAGGCGGTCGGCTTTGCCGGTGCCGACGCTCGGGTAGAGCGTATCCAATAGCTGCCTGACCTGAGCCGGCGTGTTGCTCCTGAGGACATAGACGGGCAGGCTGGTGCTTTCGGCATCCTTGACCTTCTGTGGCCTCCGCCGATAGTAGCTCTTAGAGGTCACAAAAAGGCCAGCGTCCTTCAGGTTATTGACTATGTCCAGAGAAAGTCTTAGCTCTTTTGCCGCCTGCTCTATTCTCCCCCGGTTTACACCAAAAAGATAAAGGCGGGGCGTTTCACCCTGCCTGAGTTGCTTCCTTATGGGGGCTTTCGGCGCCGTGGGCAGGGGGGCTTGCTTTTCTATCCTGACCTCCCCCGACTCATCCAGCCAGCGCACCTCAGTGACTACCGCCTGACTGCGCAATATAGCATCAATAGCCTGACCGACATCAGGGTGAATGGCTACCCTGTCCCGCTCCTGAATCTCAACGACAATATCAAAGGTCGGCGGCGATTTCCGCTCCAGTATGGACTTCTGCGTGCCCCTTCGTTTTGCCTCTTCGTCACCCAGGGTTACCGACTGGATACCCCCGATGAGGTCAGCCAGGGTGGGGTTCATCATCAGGTTTTCCAGGGTGTTACCGTGGGCGGTGCCCACAAGCTGGACGCCCCTCTCGGCGATAGTCCTCGCCGCCTGAGCCTCAAGCTCGGTGCCAATCTCATCAATGACGATTACCTCAGGCATGTGATTTTCTACGGCTTCAATCATCACCGCATGCTGCATGGTGGGGGTCTTTACCTGCATCCGCCGGGCGTGCCCGATAGCGGGGTGGGGAATATCACCGTCGCCGGCAATCTCATTTGAGGTGTCAACAATAACCACCCGCCTGTTGAGGTTATCCGCCAGCACGCGGGCCACCTCGCGAAGCATGGTTGTCTTGCCCACCCCGGGGCGGCCTAAGAGCAGGACGCTCTTGCCCGTCTGGATAAGGTCGTCGATGACCTTTATCGTGCCGAAGACGGCTCTACCCACGCGGCAGGTAAGCCCGACAATGCGTCCCTTGCGGTTGCGGATAGCGGAGATGCGGTGCAGGGTGCGCTCAATGCCGGCACGGTTGTCATCGCCAAAGCTGCTGACGCGGGAAACCACGTAATCTATATCTTCCTCGTCAACCTCCCTGGAGTTTAGTGCCATCTCCCGCTGGGGGAAACGGGCTTCAGGAGGGCGGCCCAGGTCAAGGACCACTTCTAAAAGCTCGCTAACATCTTTCTGCCGCGCTAGTGGCTGGCGAATACGCGGCGGCAGGATATTAAGCAGAGCCTCTAAATCATCAGTGATTACCTTCTGCAATAGCTCCTCCTAAATAATATCCAGAAAATAGCGGTGGAATCTAAGGTCATGGGTCAACTCGGGGTGAAAGGCAGAGACCAAAATCTTTCCCTCTCGGGCAGCGACGCCGGTGCCGTTATTCAGCTTGGCCAGAATTTCCACCTTGCCATTTGCCTCTTCAATTACCGGCGCCCTAATAAAGACACCAGGAAACGGCTTTTCCCCCACCACCAGAACGGAAAGCTCGGCTTCAAAGCTCTCCTGCTGCCGACCAAAGGCATTACGCCTGACCGTTATATCCATAAGCCCCAGCGGTTTTATGTCCGAATCTGAAATCCGGCTGGCGAGAAGAATCATACCGGCACAGGTGCCAAATATGGGCAAGCCGTTCTTGCCCAGACTTTCTATCTTGCTAACCAGGTCGTAGTCCTGCATCAGCTTGCCAATTGAGGTGCTTTCCCCGCCAGGAATGATTAGCCCATCCAGGCCGTCAAATTGCTGGGGGAGGCGGAGGGGTATGGCTTCCACTCCCAGTTGGTGCAATATGGCGATATGCTCAATAAAGGCTCCCTGCACAGCAAGGACGCCGATTTTCATCTTACCATCCTCTGGGCGCCAGCAGTTCTTCAGTGGGGATTTGCTTCATGTCAAGCCCGGGCATGGCTTCTCCCAGGTTCTTGGAGACCTCGGCAATGATTTTAGGGTCTTTAAAGTGGGTGGTCGCCTTGACTATAGCCTTGGCTCTAACCTCGGGGTCTGAAGACTTAAATATGCCCGAGCCAACAAAGATGCCGTCAGCGCCTAGCTGCATCATCAGGGCAGCATCGGCTGGGGTCGCTACCCCACCAGCAGCAAAATTAACCACGGGCAATTTCCCTGTTTTATGTACCTCCATCACCAGCTCAAAGGGCGCCCCTATCTCCTTGGCTATTGCCATCAGCTCATCCTCAGGTGTATCTACCAGTTTACGAATGCCGCCCGTTACTGCCCGCATATGCCTCACCGCCTCGACAATATTGCCGGTGCCGGCTTCGCCCTTGGTCCTAATCATGGCTGCCCCCTCCCCGATGCGGCGCAGGGCTTCGCCCAGGTCCCGGCAACCGCAGACAAAGGGGACCTTAAAGTCATGCTTCCAGACATGGTGGGCTTCATCAGCCGGGGTAAGCACCTCAGACTCGTCGACAAAGTCCACACCAAGAGCCTCAAGCACCTGAGCCTCAACGAAGTGCCCGATGCGGCACTTAGCCATTACCGGGATAGAGACCGCCTTCATGATGGCTTCAATAACCGTGGGGTCAGCCATACGGGCTACCCCGCCAGCAGCCCTGATATCGGCCGGGACTCTCTCCAGCGCCATCACCGAGCAGGCACCGGCTTCCTCAGCAATCTTAGCCTGCTCAGCGCTGACCACATCCATAATCACTCCACCCTTTAGCATCTGAGCCAGCCCGGTCTTAACCTTCCAGGTCCCCGTTTCCATGCGTTTCTCCTTACCCTGATTCAAACTCATTAATCCTTAACCTCCGCTTCTTCTCCCGCCGCAGGACGATGGATTAATTCCCACCTTACCATACCGGCCTCGACTAATTCTCCAATCTTTCTCTCCTGAGGGGTAAGCCTGCCCGACCTGCCACTTTTTACCTCGATGAGTACAATTTCCTTGGGCTCACCCTCCGCCAGCCCCGGGAAGACTACGAGGTCAATCGGGGTGCCGATAAAACGTGCCTCAGTGGGGTCATAGTTGAATTCAGGCAGATAGGGAGCCATCTGCTCCGTAAATTTACCCCCCAGGACTGCCCTGCTCTGGACAATTGCCTGCTTGCGAGCTTCCTCCAACCTCTCTGCTTCCTTTTCCCTCCACTGCGCAAATTCTCTTCCCGCCTTGAACAAGCGGTATACAAGCGCAATTACAATAATGAGAAGGATTACGCTAACAATAATCCATACTGCATCCACTTAACTTTCCCCTTACCTGAAGCCATCACCTCTTATAAGTGTATTTTACTACTGCCTGTACTCTTTATCAACCTAAAGGCCTCTTTGCCGGTATGCCCGGGCGGCGGGGATACTTGGGGGGCGTCGGCGAGACTTTATTAACAACCACTAAAAAGCGTTTATCGGCAAATTCGGGCAGGTCAATAGCCCTTATTTCTCCCAATCTCCCTCCCAGCACACTAATGGCATAGGTGGCTTGGTCTAATTCTGACTTTATATCTCCCTTTTTCTGGGCAAAAAAGCTACCGCCAACGGCACAAAAGGGCAAGACCAGCTCCACCAGGGTGGGTAGTGGGGCAACCGCCCGGGAGAGCGCCAAGTTGAATTTCTCCCGGTACTCGCTCAGGTGAGCCGCCTCCTCTGCCCGCCCCACCACAATTTCAACATCATCCAGCCCAAGCTTTTCCGTGATGTGACGCAGAAAGGCGGCTTTTTTGGCTACCGCCTCAAGCAATACCAGCCTTATATCGGGGAAGGCGATCTTAAGCGGGATTCCGGGTATGCCAGCGCCCGTACCGACATCAATAAGGCGCGAGCCTGTATTAATCGGCTGCCAGGCTAGGGTCACTGTCAGCGAGTCAAGGAAGTGCTTTATCTGCACCTCCTCGCAGTCGGTTATGGCGGTAAGGTTCACCCGCTTATTCCAAGCGAGTAGCTCCTGATAGTAGGTTTCATACTGGCTGAGCTGGCTTGGCGTAAGCTGAAGCCCCAGTTTCTTAGCCCCGGCTTTTAGCCTTTCCATGCATAGAATTATACCATTTATTAACCTCACCCCCTTAATCCCCCTCTCCTTGGCAAGGAGAAGGGGAAAGTATTTTTAGAAGAGGGGCTAACGCCCCTCTTCGACGCCCCACAAGAGAGTCAAAGAGAGGTGAAGCCTTTGAGGGCGGGCTGGGTGGGAAGAAAAAGGTATGTTAAAAACGGGGGGAGGTAGACCAATATTTGCGTTTTAGACTCCCTTGTGTTACATTAAATAGGTAAACAATAAATTTAACCGCTAGGGGTGCTCAAAGGCTGAGAGGCATTTTGACGCCAACCCTTGGAACCTGAACTCGATAACGCGAGCGTAGGGAAGCGGCAAAAACTGAGACCAAGGGTTTAGAGTAAGCCGAGCCCTTGGTTCTATTTTTTAGAGGCAGAGATGACACAACTGGAGCTGGCAAAAGAAGACAAAACCTCCCCCCAGATGAGCCTGGTGGCAAAAAATGAGGGGGTGGAGGCGGAGTTTGTCCGTCAGGGTGTAGCCGAAGGTACAATCGTTATCCCGGCTAATACCAACCACAAAAACCTTGTTCCCTGCGGCATAGGGCAGGGGCTTAAGACCAAGGTCAACGCCAATATCGGCACCTCCTCTGATTTTGGCAGCATAGATACCGAACTGGAGAAGCTCAAGGCGGCTATCGACTTTGGTGCCGATACCGTTATGGACCTATCAAGCGGCGGTGATATATCAGCCATTCGCCGGGCGGTTATCGATGCCAGTCCCCCACCGGTAGGCACAGTCCCCATTTATCAGGCAGGGATTGAAGCCATAGCCAAGCACGGCGCCATAGTCAAGATGACGGTTGATGAGCTGTTCTCAACTATTGAGGAGCATGCCCGGGACGGCGTTGATTTCATGACGGTACACTGCGGTGTCACCCAGGCAACCATTGCCCGACTCAGACAGCAAGGAAGGGTGGCCGATGTGGTATCGCGGGGTGGAGCCTTTTTAATCGGCTGGATGCTCCACAATGAGCTGGAAAACCCCCTCTATGAGTATTACGACCGCCTGCTGGAGATAGCCAATGAGTTTGATGTCACCCTGAGCCTCGGCGACGGCATGCGCCCCGGTTGCCTGGCTGACGCCACCGACCGGGCGCAGGTACAGGAGCTAATAACCTTAGGTGAGCTGGTGCCGCGAGCCCAGCAGGCTGGCGTCCAGGTAATGATTGAAGGTCCGGGGCACCTGCCCCTGAATCAGATTGAGGCTAACGTACAGCTGGAGAAGACCATCTGTAAGGGAGCCCCCTTCTATGTTCTGGGTCCGCTGGTAACCGATATTGCTGCCGGCTACGACCACATCAGTGGGGCTATCGGTGGGGCTATTGCTGCCGCCGCTGGTGCCGATTTTCTCTGCTACGTAACGCCCGCCGAGCATTTGTCGCTGCCTGACCCTGAGGATGTAAAACAAGGGGTTATCGCCTCGCGTATTGCCGCCCATGCCGCCGATATCGTTAAAGGGGTAAAGGGTGCCCAGGAGTGGGACTTAAAGATGTCCGTGGCACGGAAGAAACTGGACTGGGAGGAACAAGCCAAACTCTCCCTAGACCCTAAGCGCTCGCGCCTGGTTCACAGCAAGCACGCCTCATCTGGAGTTGCCTGCAGTATGTGCGGCAAGTTTTGCGCCATGGAGTTAGTGGAAAAATATTTAGGCATCTCGGCAATCAGGTGTTAAAAGGAGGAAGAGGATGACGCTATTCCAGCCGGTAAGGGAAGGCGAAGTAACCAGGGCTATTGTCACCAGCTTTCTGCACCAGCTTGAGGAGTACGTTTACAGCGATGTCATTATTGTTGGCGCTGGCCCCAGCGGGCTGATAGCGGGGAGGGAGCTGGGTAAGGCTGGGTGCAAGGTCTTGATTATTGAGCAGAACAACTACCTGGGAGGTGGCTTCTGGGTTGGCGGCTACTTTATGAACAAGGTTACCCTCAGGGCACCAGCCCACGAGATTCTAGATGAGCTTGGTGTGCCCTACTCCCCCGCCAGTGAGGGCCTATACGTAGCCGATGCCCCTCACGCCTGTTCCCGGCTCATTGCCGCTAGCTGCGACGCCGGGGCTAAGTTTCTCAACCTGACCATCGTGGAAGACATAGTGGTCCGTGAAGATAAGATTGGCGGGGTGGTGGTCAACTGGAGCCCGATAGTTCACCTGCCCAAAGAGGTCTCCGCCCTTGACCCCATACCACTGGAAGCAAAGGTGGTGATTGATGCCACCGGCCATGACGCCAGCGTGGCCAAGAAATTAGCCCAGCGGGGGGCGCTCAAGATGGTGGGAGAAGGGGCGCTGTGGATTAATAAGTCGGAGGAGGCCGTGGTTGAGCACACCGGCGAGGTCTATCCCGGCTTAATCGTCACCGGCATGGCGGTTGCCGGCGTTTACGGGCTACCCCGTATGGGCCCAACCTTCGGCGGTATGCTCATGTCAGGGAAAAAAGCCGCCGAAATAGCACTAAAGATTGTGCAGAAGCCGGCGGTTTCTTAAGGTTTAAAATATAGGAAGGGGTAATCAAAGGTGGGTGGCAGCCTTAATCTAGGCAAGATATTCGGCATCCAAGTGAGACTGCATTACAGCTGGTTCATCATATTCCTGCTGGTAACCGTCTCTTTAGTCTCTCCTAACTGGTCATACTGGCTCAGCTGGGTTATGGGTATCACCACCAGCCTTCTCTTCTTTGCTTCAGTTTTAGCCCATGAGTTAGCTCACAGCCTAGTGGGCAGAGCCAACGACATCCCGGTAAGAAGCATAACCCTGTTCATCTTCGGCGGTATAGCTCACATGACCAAGGAGGCAAGCAAAGCCAGCGCCGAGCTAAAAATGGCGGCGGCTGGACCCGCCTGCAGTCTGGCGCTCGGGGTCTTATTTGGCATTATCTGGTGGCTCAGCCGAGGTGTAATCCCCATCGTAGCCGAGATGGTCGGCTGGCTGGCTATCATAAACGTAGCACTGGCAGCATTCAACCTCATTCCCGGCTTCCCTCTGGATGGCGGGCGTGTTTTTCGCTCTCTGGTATGGCGCTTTAGCGGTGACTACCAGCGCTCAACGCAAATCGCCACCCGACTGGGTCAAGGCATAGGCTATGCCTTCATCATGGGCGGTATCGCCATAATGTTCCTCCTCGGTGAGTGGTTGAGTGGCCTATGGCTGGCGTTTATCGGCTGGTTTCTCCAGGGCACGGCTTCAATGAGCTATCGCCAAGCTCAATGGCGTGAAGCCCTCCGCGGCATCACCGTGTCACAGATGATGACCTCCGACTACATTGCCGTCCCCCCCAGTATCACCGTTAGCCAGCTGGTCAAGGAGTATGTCCTGCCTAAAGGGCGTCACCTTTTCCTGGTAACCGAGGGGGAAAGGCTTAAGGGGATTCTGACCCTGCAAAACATCAAGTCCGTTCCTCAAACAAAATGGGATACGACCCAGGTAGAGCAGATAATGGCCTCCGCCGAGAAACTGAAGGTAGCCAGCCCCGAGCAGGACGCCCTGAGCGTAGTTGAGCAGATGGAGGAGAGCGAGATAAACCAGATGCCGGTAGCCAGCGGAGGCAAGGTTATCGGGGTGGTCAGCCGGGACAACCTGCTGAGATTCCTCCGCACCCGCACCGAGCTGAAGATAGGCGGCACCTCCCGCCCCGGAGGCAGAGGATGAGCAGTGGCAACCAGAACCCAACCCTGGGCGAGGCAGCCAGCAGTTTTCTTGCCAGCCTGTCAGCCGAAGAGGGGGGAGGAAGCCAGCAGGCAGTATACGGATTTGTCCGCTGGTACGGCTGGGGGCGCTCTTTTACCGAACTCACCGCCCAGGAAGTAGCTAATTACGCTGAGCGCTTGTCACTGACGCAGACCAGTTACTCCCAGAATCTGGAGATAATACGAGCCTTTCTGGCTTATGCCAAGAAGCAGGGCTGGAGCAAGACCAACCTGGCGACCCACCTCAAGCCCAAGAAGGTAAAGGCAAAACTGCCCTCTCAGGCAAGACGGGGTTCGCCAGCAGCTACCTCGTTAACGCAGCAGGGATACGCCAAGCTAGAGGCTGAGCTTGCCGACCTCAAGAATAAACGCCACCAGCTCATTGACGAGATACGCAAGGCGGCGGCGGACAAGGACTTCCGCGAGAACGCGCCTCTGGACGCCGCCAGAGAGCAGCGGGGGCATATTGAGGGGCGGATTATGGAGCTGGAGGAAGCACTGAAATCAGCCACCATCATTGATAAAACACAAAAGCCCAGCCTTAAGGTAAGTGTGGGAAACAGCATTATCCTCAGTGACGTCGCCTCAGGTGAGGAGCTGCGCTACACCATAGTCGGTCCCAGGGAGGTAGACCCGACCAAGGGCAGGATTTCAAGCAATTCACCCACCGGGAAGGCGTTATTGGGGCGATTTCAGGGAGAAATAGTGGAGATAACGGCACCACTGGGCAGGCTGAAATACGAGATTAAGCAGATTGAACGCTGAATACATAAAAAATGGTCGGGGTGAGAGGATTTGAACCTCCGACCTCAGCGTCCCAAACGCTGC
>CAZUHO010000026.1:6909-9302 GCA_964620725.1 uncultured Dehalococcoidales bacterium | reverse complement strand
TGGCAATCATACCGGCATCGCCAAGCCTGGCCCTGACCATCTCGCCAGCCTCGGCGTGGAGGCAGACACCACAGGCGGCGGCGTCAAAGAGGGATAGCCCCTGTGCCACCAGTCCGGCTATAGCCCCGCTTAGCACGTCACCGGTGCCGGCTGACGCCAGCCCGGGATTAGCTGCCAAGCTAATCTTGACCCTGCCCTCCGGCGAGGCGATAACGGTATAGGCTCCTTTGAGGACGACTGTTTTGTGCCACTTTGCCGCCATATTCCGGGCAGTTCCCTCCCGGTCTGCCTGCACCTCCTCTATTGTCATTCCAGCCAGCCTTGCCATTTCCCCGGGGTGGGGGGTAAGTATAGCATCGGCGGTTAGCTTTGTCCACCAATCTGAGGTATTGGCTAGGATGTTGAGGGCATCGGCATCAAGGACCAGCGGTGGCAGTGGCTGCTTATGTTCATCAATGAGAATAGCCCTGACCAGTTTTACTGCCGTCTCACTCTGCCCCAGTCCGCAGCCCATAAGCAGGACATTATAACGCTCAAGTTGCTGGAATATTAGCCTAACGGCGTCGGGTGAGATGATGCCGGGGCGAATTTCAGGTAAGGGGAGATAGGTTACCTCGGTTGCCTTTGACGCCATGATAGGCTGCAGGCCGCTGGCCAGTGTCACCAGCCCCGCCCCCACCCGCATGGCACCGCTACAGGCTAGATAGGCGGCACCGATATAATTTATGGAGCCACCCACCACCAGCACCCGGCCAAAGGTACCTTTATTAGCTTGAGGCGGGCGCTCGGGAAGAACCGATTTAACCCACTCACCAGCAATAAGTTCTGCTGCTGCCTCCTCCACCAGATGTGCCGGCATGCCGATATCAACCACGCTTATTCTGCCCACCCTCTCCGCTCCGGGGAGTTTAAATAAGCCCGGCTTGGGAAAAGCAAGGGTTATAGTGTAATCAGCATAGAGAGTATCAGGGTCTATCTCTCCGGTATCAGCGTTAAGCCCCGAGGGCAAATCCAGGGCAAAGATGCGCCGATTGCGGCTCTCCTTTTTTGCCTTGCTTACCTTGCCCAGCGCCGCGGCGATAACGGTGCTAAAGCGCCGGGTGAGACCGGTGCCAAATATGGCATCAATAATAGCATCGGCTGAGGCCAGAAGCTCCTCAAGCCTTTTCATACCTTCGTCTTCAGCCAGGTCAACACAGGTAATGCCGCGTTCCCGGACTAGCTTGAGCTTTGGGTCATCCTGAGGTCTCTGCCCAAGGAGGTAGACGCTGACCTTCCCCCCCCAGTTATCAAGAAGGCGGGCGGCGACTAGCCCATCCCCGCCGTTATTGCCAGGTCCAATTAAAAATAGGATATGTTGCTGGTCAATATTTTCCAGTATACGCTTGACCTCTTCCGCCACCGCTTTGCCGGCATTCTCCATAAGTGTGTCCATGGTCAGGCCAATTCGGGTGCAGTTTTCCTCCAATAAGCGCATCTGGCTTGTGGTTATAATTTTCATCTAATCCCCCCAAGCCTATCTTATCCAGACCGGCTTTCTCTTCTCCAGAAAGGCTTTCAGCCCCTCAACGCTATTCTCCTCCGCCATCACCAGGGTAGCATCAGCCCCGGTTACTTCCATAGCCTCGTGAAAATCAAGGTCAAAGTTACGATAGAGAGCCCGCCTTGCCTGGGTCAGGGTTAGCCCGCTATTAGTGGTAAAGCGCTTGATGAATTGCTCGGTATCCTTCTCAAAGTCCTTATCGGGGACGGCTTTATTTACGAGACCAATCCTCTCCGCTTCCTTGGCACTGATGCTGTCGCCCGATAGAATAAGCTCAAACGCCTTTTGTCTGCCCAAAATCCTGGGGAAGAGGACCGAGGCCGGGGGTGGATAGACACCGAGCTTAACCTCAGGCTGTCCCAGTTGTGCCCCTTCCGTGGCGATAGCCATATCACAGCCAGCCACTATCTCGCAGCCCCCGCCCAGGGCAAGACCATTGACCACGGCAATAGTTGGCTTATCTACCTCTACCAGTGAGATAAATAGCTGGTGGAATACCTCCACCATTTTGGGCAGCTTCTCCCCGAGATGGTCGCCAACGGCTACTCCGGCGGAAAAGGCTTTCTCGCCGGCACCGGTGATAACCACCACCTTTACCTCATCATCCGTCCTTAGCTCGGCAAGTGCCTGGTTCATCTCCTCCAGGGTTTCAATATCGAGTATATTTAACGGCGGCTTATTGATGATGAGCTTTGCCACTCCTTCCTTCTTTTCCACCAGTATGTTTTTAAAGTCCATCTCTTCCCCCCTCTAGTATTATCAAATTGAAGTGTAACAGCATCCCAGCCTACGGTCAAGAGATTGCTTTGTAACCCATCCCCCCACTCTCCCTGCGTATTCTTTCCCACCC
>CAZUHO010000026.1:4616-6809 GCA_964620725.1 uncultured Dehalococcoidales bacterium | reverse complement strand
CCCATTAGGTTTTGCCCTTAATCCTCTGTTTTCCCCTCCCGCCCTATGGGGCTTTGCTTCTCTTACCCCCGCCCATTAGGCTTTGCGGCTTACCCCCCTACGGGCATTTGCTTCTAATCCCTCGCTTTGTTGGGGGGAGTTTAAGAGGGCAGAGCTTTTCTTTCTATAGCAGGGGGGTGGGGCAAGGAGATTGCAAAGAGGTGAAACCTTTTTGGGTGGGCGGGTATGGGAAAAAGAACCGTTAGGGGGGATAAAGGGGGATGGGGTTAATAAATAATTTCTATTTAAATTTCTCCAGCCTCTTGGTCATTGACTGCCAGTGGGTCCCCCGCCAGTAGATGCGCTTACAAGTCGGGCACTGCATGAACTGGCTCTGAGTCTTGAAGACGTAGGGCGGCACCAGCTCTTTCACCTCGCCTTTATTCCTCTCCTCAAGCGCCTGGTTGCACTCTAGGCAGATGGTGAAAGGTCGGAAGTTAGTGTCCAGGTCTAGGGTGTCTATTACCTGGCGTATCTGTAGCTCGGGCTTATCACTCCGGATAAGGATAGCCTTGAGCTTGCCGCTGGTTATCACCCGCCGTTCCATAATCTGGGTATCCCGGCTCAATATCACCCTGCCTTCGGCTAGGGCAGTAGCCACCAGCTGGGAGTCATCGGTGCCGTTAAAGAAGCTGGTGTCATAGCCCATGAGCCGTAACCACTTGGCTAGCTTTCCTACATTGCAGTCAACTATGAACTTCGGGGCGTCTCTCAACCCCACCCCCTTTATTTTATCCAGTAGCTCTTTTTTCCCACCCTCCCGCCCACAGGGGTAAAGCCCATGACCCAGGGGCGGGAGAAGAATAACATATCCGCTGACCTTATAGGGCGGGAGCATCCACTCCGTAACAAGCCGCAGACGCCCGAAGGGAGGGTGGGTGGGAAAATAAACCTATGGTTACAGGCTGACCTCCATCCCCTCATGGGCAATGGTTATTGAACAGTCCAGTTCTCTCTCTACGGCCGCTATTTCGGTGGCTATCTCCTTCTCCAGAGCCGGGCTCATATGGACCGCCACCACCCGGGGGAGGTAGCCCTTAATTTCTCGGAAGCTTATTAGCTCCTCCTTTAGCAGGCTCGGAGTAAGATGCCTTGCCTCAGCCGCCCTCTCCTTATATTTATCTGAGGTGGTAACCTCAATGATAAGCAGCTGGGGCGAAACATGCCGCCAGCAGCCAGCCAGCCCGGGACCGGTATCCCCGGTATAGAACACCACCTTGCCATCGGGGGAGGTGAGCTGGTAGCCAACGGCGGGGACGCTGTGGCTTACCGGCACCGCCAGCACGCTATAGCCCTCAATCATCTCATCCTTAAGCGGTTCTATTATGTTGAACTTAAGGGTTGGGTTACGGCGGGGTCGCTGGTGGAAGTTGGGGTAAATCTCGTCATCCAGCAGGTGGGTGGTAACAATATCATGTACCACCGGCAGAGAGTAAACAGCGACGCTGGCACCATGAAGGAGAAGGTTCATCCCCAGAGTGGGCATGTCCCTGATATGGTCGTAGTGCTGGTGGGTGAGCAGGACTGCCTTGATTTTTTGCTGTGCCTCAAGCGACAGGCTGGAGGTAATGGCACCGGCGTCTATTACCAGCATATCGTCAATTAGCAGGCTGATGAGCTTTGTGCTTTCCGATTCACAGTTATGCGCCCCCAGGAAGCGGATGTTCATTGCCTTAGCCTTTGCTTAAACTGAGATGCGGAAGGGGTTAAAGTTTGTCTTACGGTCATAGGTATCAACCGCCTCTTTTTTCTTTAGATAGTTCACCGCAGCGTAGGTGGCTGGGGTGGCAATAGCTTCAAAGAGGACCTTCGCCAGCCAGTGGTAGAGGATTATTAGCGGCGTAAAGAAAGGGGCGCCGAAGTAGGCGGCGGTAATAAATATTACGGTGTCCAGCCCCTGCCCCACTATAGTGGAGCTGATAGTCCGGCTCCATAGCCAGCGCCCCTTGGTCAGGACCTTCATTCTTGCCAGGACAAAAGAATTGGCGAACTCACCAACAAGGTAGCCGCCGAAGGAAGCGGCCAGCAGCCTTGGCGTGTAGCCCAAAATGCTCTCATAGGCTTCCTGCCATTCCCAGCCGGGTGCTGGCGGCAGGAGCTGCCCTATCCAGGCGATGAGGACGAAGAGCAGGTTGCAGGCAAATCCTAGCCAGA
>CAZUHO010000026.1:0-4516 GCA_964620725.1 uncultured Dehalococcoidales bacterium | reverse complement strand
TGCCCTATCCAGGCGATGAGGACGAAGAGCAGGTTGCAGGCAAATCCTAGCCAGATAACCCTTCTCGCCCAGCGGTAGCCGTAGACCTCGGTGAGAATATCGCCAATAATATAGCTCAGCGGGAAGAGGACTATGGCGGCGGGGAGGATAAAGATGCTAAAGCTGAACATCTTTACCCCAACGATATTAGCTGTGATTAAGCAGGTGATGAAAAGGGCGGCAACAATGACAAAGCGGTGTGAGATTTTCATCTCTAAATCCAGTGCTTACGACGGAAGAATAAGAGCATGCCTCCGGCAACCACAATCATGGCTAGCAGCAGTAAGAGAAATGTCTGGAAATTGCCGATGGTCAGCCCGCCGGGTAGAGTTACATTCATCCCGTAAATGCTGGAGATTACCACAAAGGGCAATATAATGGCGGAGAAAATGGTCAGGACACGCATGATACGGTTGATACGCTCGGTGCTTAAAACATAATCGGAGTCCTTGTATACCTCAATGACCTCTTTGCACTCTTCCAGGGTGTCCCAGATTTTGGCGAGGTGGTCTAGCATATCACCGAAAAGGTCGCTCATATCCCTGGTAGTAAACTTCTTTAGCTTATTCTCCAGTTCAGCGATGACGGCGCGTAGTGGCCAGATGATGCGCCGTTGGGCAATAATATCCCGCCGTGCCACGGCTAGCTCATGAGTGGCTTCGACAGTCTGGTCAAAGACCACGTCCTCCAGGGTCTCTATCTGGCTCAGGATTTTATCCATGATGGGAAAGCAGTAGTCAACCAGGAGGTCAATGATGCGGTAGGCAAGTAAGGCGGAGCCCCTGCTCATAGCCTTCTGGCGCATAGCCGCGCTGTCCCGGCACACCTCAAAGAACTTGACCAGGGGGGTGAGTTCGCCGGCGTGGACGGTGACCACATATTTTCTCCCGATGAACATGGCGACCTGGCTCGGTCGGGCTATCTCGACATCCCTGTGCCACTTTGGGAAGTGGAGAACCACGAAAAGGTAATCTTGATATTCATCAATCTTGGGACGCTGCCTGCGGCTGAGGCAGTCATCCAGGTCAAGCTGGTTAAATTGGTAATTCTGGGCCAGATAGTCTGTCTCCTGTATTGTTGGCTGCTCAACATTGACCCAGGTCAGGTCCTTAAAGGTAACCATCTCAACATTCAGCTGACCTTCCTCCGCCACCTCTTGAGCCACCACTTTATTTTCTTTTTTCGTCCTCGGGATAGCCATAAATTATCTCCCGAAATCCATTATCAAGCCTTATTTTATCACAATAATTGCTAAATAGCACTCTAGCTTGGTATATTAGGACAGAGGAAATGAAGGCTAGAAAGCCACCCTGGGGTCACAACTTTAAACTTGGCATTAAGAAAGCGCTGGGGATGAATATCTTACTCTGCGACAGCTGCAAGTGGAATTGGCGTAGCTCATGCCACAGCCCGGAGCGTCCCAACGCCACCTGGTGCCCGGATTATGAAAAACGAGGGAAATAACCCTACTTTCTCTCCAAGATAGTCGCCATTCCCTGACCGCCACCGATGCACAGTGTTGCCAGACCAAGCTTATAATTTTTACGCATCATCTCATAGATGAGGGTAACCAGAATCCTGGCTCCGGTGCAGCCTATGGGATGTCCCAGCGAGATTCCACTACCATGGGCGTTCGTCTTCTCATAGTCAAAGCCAAGCTCTCTCATCACGCCTATTGCTTGAGAGGCAAAGGCTTCATTTAGTTCAATATAGTCTATATCCTTAAGGTTGAGTCCGCTCAGCTTTAGCGCCTTGTTGGTCGCTGGTACTGCCCCCAGTCCCATATACGCCGGGTCAACGCCACCCGAGGCGTAAGAGTTTATAGTTGCCAGCGGCTTTAAGCCCATTTCGTTAGCCTTTTCCGAGGACATCACCACCAGCGCTGCCGCAGCATCGGTTATCCCCGAGGCATTGCCGGCGGTTACCGCCCCGTCCTTTTTAAATACCGCCGGTAGTTTGGCTAAAGCCTCCATAGAGGTCTCCCTGGGGTGCTCATCGGTGTCAAAGAGCTTAGTCTCCCTCTTCTCCCTGACCTCAACGGGGACTATCTCCTGCTTGAATATGCCGTCCTTTATTGCCGCCAGCGCCCGCTGGTTGCTCAGCAGGGCAAGCTTGTCCTGTTCCTCCCTGGTTATGCCGTACTTTTCGGCGATATTCTCCGAGGTTAGCCCCATGTGATAGTTATAGAATATCTCCCACAAGCCATCGTGGACCATGCCGTCAACCAGCTCGGTGTTGAACATTCTGGCTCCCCATCTGGCGGCAGGTAAATAATAAGGGACGGCGCTCATGTTCTCTATACCACCGGCAACAATAATTTCGGCATCGCCCGCCTTTATCGCCTGCGCCGCCAGGGCTACTGCCTTCATCCCCGAGGCGCAAATCTTGTTTACGGTATAGGCGTTGATCTCCTTGGGGATACCGGCGTATATTGCTGCCTGACGGGCGGTATTCTGCCCCTGACCTGCCTGGAGAACATTGCCCATTATAACCTCGTCTATCCTTACCTCTTTTAACGAGCTGTCCCAGTCATGGTATTTCTTCTCCAGCTCAATTAAGCCTTCGTCTTTAAGTGCCTGGGGGGCATAGCTCAGCACCTCAGGGTCGCGTTTCGGCCTCAGCCCCACCCTCTTCAGTGCCTCCTTGATGACGATACTGCCCAGTTTCGCTACCGGGGTGTTGCGCAGTGCCCCTCCGTAATTAGCTATAGCCGTTCTTACCCCGCTGACGATTACCACATCAGCCATGAAAAATCCTCCTTTTCTAAAGCAAGCTACTTATAATCGTAGAACCCCTTACCTGTCTTGCGCCCAAGCCAGCCGGCGGCGACCATCTTATCCACCAGCGTCGGCGTGATATACCTCGGGTCCTTAAGCTGTTCGTAGAGCGCATCAGAGACAAACTTGACCACATCTATCCCCACCATGTCGGACAGGGTGAGGGGACCCATGGGGTAGTTCAGCCCCAGCTTTATGGCGTTATCAATATCCTCCCGGCTGGCGACACCCTCCTCGTAGAGGCGGATAGTATGGAGCAGGAAGGGTATCCAGAGCCGGTTAACAATAAAGCCCGGCGCATCCTGAGCAATGACCGTGGTCTTGCCCAGAGATTCGCCGAATTTCTGGCTCGCTTCAACGGTCTCATCGCTGGTGGCAATTGTCTTTACTATTTCCAGCAGTTTCATAATCGGCGCCGGGTTAAAAAAGTGCAGTCCCAAAACCTTTTCCGGCCTCTTGGTTGCCATTGCCATGTCAATAATGGAGAGGCAGGAGGTGTTAGTGCCAAGAATGGCGTGTTGGGGGCAGATTCCATCCAGCTCGGCAAATATCTTCTTCTTCAAATCCAGATTCTCGATGACGGCTTCAATAATCAGGTCGCAGTCGGAGAAGTCCTTGGTACTGGTGGTGCCCTTAATGCGGCTCGTTGTGGCATCCTTATCCTGCTGGGAAATCTTTTCCTTCTCCACCAGCTTGGCTAGGGTTTTTTCGATTGATGCCAGCCCTTTATTCAAAAGCTCATCGTTTATCTCCGATGCTACCACCTGGTAGCCTGACTGAGCGCATATCTGAGCGATGCCAGCGCCCATGGCTCCACAGCCAACCACCCCGACCTTCTTGATCTCCATTAGTACTCCTCCATATATTATTTTGCTTTGTAGACCGGCTTTCTCTTCTCCACAAAAGCCGTGGTTCCTTCGGTGAAGTCCTCAGTGCCCAAGATATAGGCGACCAGGGAACTCTCCAGTTTTAAGCCGTCTTCCAGGCTCATGCTGTAACCCTTGGTCATGGCTTCCTTAGCCGCTCTAACCGCCAGCGGCGCCGCCTGGCATATGAGCTGAGCCCATTCCTTAGCCGTGGTCATAACCTCAGCCTGAGGCACGACCTTATTCACCAGGCCAATACGGTATGCTTCCTCGGCGTCAATCACTCTTCCCGTAAGCAGTATCTCGGCGGCTTTACACCAGGGTACCATACGGGGTAGTCTCTGTGTTCCTCCCCACCCCGGTATCAGGCCCAGGTTTACCTCGGGTGTGCCCAGGCGGGCCGTCTCCGAGGCTATTCTTATATCGCAGGTCATGGCTATTTCCAGCCCCCCGCCCACCGCCAGGCCATTGATGGCGGCAATGAGCGGCTTCCATAGCTCAAAGCCGCGCATTATCGTTGGTGGAAACGCCCCCTCCTCCTCGCGATGCTCCTTCATGAAGGACAATGTATCCTTGATGTCGGCGCCGCCGCAGAAAGCCTTCTCCCCGGCGCCGGTGATAATACCGACCCAGAGTTCAGGGTCATCCCTGAAGTCCGTCATTGCCTCAAGAAGCTCTCGTATTCCCTCCATATTCATGGCGTTCATTGCCTCGGGGCGATTAATGGTAAAGATGGCGATTCTGCCTTCCTTGGCGTAGTCAATAGCCATAATAGACCTCCTAAGTAATTTTGAGAATAACAGTTGGCTAAAAAGAGAAGTCTTGTGGATTTTA
>CAZUHO010000025.1:0-9404 GCA_964620725.1 uncultured Dehalococcoidales bacterium | reverse complement strand
CATGGATAGGAATGTTCGGCAAAGGTATGAACTGATGAAGGTGGCGCTGGGGGAGGCGGAGGCTGATTTAGCCATTGTTAATGGGGATATAGTAAATGTTTATACCGGAGAGATAATTAAACGGGCTTCTGTCCTGATTAAAGGCGACAGAACAGCCTACGTGGGCAACGATACTGGTAAGTCCATTGGTCCCTCAACCGAGGTCATTGATGCCGCCGGCAAGACGCTAATCCCCGGGCTCATTGATGGCCACACCCATATCGATGGCACATATTCCATAAGCGAAGTACTAAGGTACGCGCTCAAGGGCGGCACGACCACTATTATTACCGAGACGTCCAGCATTGCCTCTGCTCTTGGGTATGAAGGTGTTATTCAATTCCTCGCCTCTATCAAAAACCAGCCGATAAAGGTCTTCGTTACCGCGCCGCCACTGGCCAACATAAGCCCGGTAACAGAAGAGCATGCTATTACC
Organism: uncultured Dehalococcoidales bacterium; assembly: GCA_964620725.1. Lineage (GTDB taxonomy): Bacteria > Chloroflexota > Dehalococcoidia > Dehalococcoidales > BS750m-G39 > CAVTZP01. The sequence continues at coordinate 8,929 of CAZUHO010000025.1, read as the reverse complement.
GTTAGCGAACTGCGCCAGCTACTCAAGAGGAAGGAGGTTATTGGCTTGGGTGAGCCTTACTGGGGTGAGGTGGTTAATGGCGACCTGAGAATCCTTGACCTGATTGCCGAGACGATAAAGATGGGGAAGAAGGTTGAGGGGCACAGCGCCGGGGCTACGGGCAACAAGCTGCAAGCCTATATTACCTCCGGCATCTCTTCCTGCCATGAGCCAACCACTGTGGAAGAGGTCAGGGAAAGGCTGAGGCTCGGGCTTTTTGTCCTGATAAGGGAGGGGGAGATAAGACGGGAGCTTGAAGCCATCTCAGGGATAAGGGAAGAGAATATCAATTTCAGCCGGCTGGCACTGTCAAGCGATGGCTTGGGACCATGGCAGCTTACTAGCGATGGCTATATGGAATTCGTGGTGCAAAAAGCAATCAACCTCGGCTTCAATCCGATGCTGGCAATACAGATGGCAACAATAAACCCCGCCCAGCACTTTGCTATAGATGATGCTATCGGCGGGATTGCCCCGGGCAGGTATGCTGACATCGTTATTATCCCCGAGCTAGGCACTATCCGGGCGGAATACGTTATCAGTAACGGGCAGGTTGTTGCCCAAAATGGTCAGCCAGTTATCCTGCCTAGAAAACACCATTACCCCAAATCAAGCCAGAACAGCATCCATCTAGCCGGGAATTTTAACGCTGGTGACTTTGCCATCCCAGTGGAAGGCAGCCGCCGCCAGGTTAGGGTGATAGACCAAGTCACCAATTTAGTCACCAGGGAAGAATTCATCGATATGCCGGTGGCAGATGCTCAGCTCAAGCCTGATACCGGCAAGGATATATTAAAGGTAGCCGCTATTGAGCGGTCTTACGGGACGGGAAAGAGCTTCGTCGGCTTAATTAGAGGAATCGGCCTAAAGCGCGGGGCTATCGCCACCAGCGCTGTCTGGGACTGCGGCGATATTATGGTAGTTGGTGCCGATGAAACCGCTATGGCGCAGGCGGTAAACCGGATTAAGCAGTTAGGCGGGGGGCTTGTGGTGTGTGCCGGCAACAGGATACTGGCGGAAATATCGCTTCCTGTATTCGGAATAATCTCCACCGAGCCGATGGAGGCTATAGCCAGCAAACTTTATGATATCCAGCAGGCAGCAACCGATTTGGGCTGCAGTCTACCTGATATCCGTACTACCCTGGCTGTCCTCACCACCCCGGCTATACCCTTCCTCCGGATATGCGAATCCGGACTGTTCGATCTCAAGCAAAACCGTTTCGTTGATTTGATAGTGGGGTAGGTAAAGCTATGTCTTGGGACGAGGTTAAGAAAGCGAGGCGGCGGCTCTCCCGGGAGCAGGGCACCATCATCAAGGACTGGGGAGGCAGAATCCCGGTCGCCCTCATTTACCCCAACTCCTACTATCTGGGCATGTCCAACCTTGGAGTCCATGCCATCTATAGCCTGCTCAACAGCTATAATGAAGTCGTCTGCGAGAGGGCTTTCTGGGAAGGGGGAAACAGGGACAAGCGGCTAGCTCCCATATCCCTGGAATCCCAGCGACCTCTTTCCGACTTTGCCGTCCTTGCCTTCTCCGTTTCTTACGAGCTTGACTACTTTAATGTCGTCCAGATTCTCAAAGCCAGCGGCATACCCCTTTATGCCGCCGACCGCAACGAGAGGCACCCCCTGGTTATCGCCGGCGGTCCCTGCATCACCGCCAACCCCATCCCCCTCTCCCCCTTCTTCGACTGCCTGTGCATCGGTGAAGCCGAGCCCATAATCCCGGCGGTGCTGCCCGTCATAACCGGGGGCATCCAGGGCAAGAGAAGCGAATTGCTCAAGACGCTGGCGGCGCTGCCCGGCGCCTATGTCCCGCAATACCATTCGGGGAAGCCCGTAGCCCGTCAGTGGGCAAAAGACCTGGACGACTTTCCGGTTGCCTCGGTGGTGCTCACCCCGGACACCGAGCTGGGCGGCTTGTATCTCATTGAGGTGGAGCGGGGCTGCAACTGGGGCTGCCGCTTTTGTCTTACCGGCCAAGCCTTCCGTCCCATGCGCTGTCGCTCCCTGGACAATATAATCGCCCAGGCGGAGCAAGGGCTCAAATACAGAAAGCGTATCGGTCTGGTGGGGGCGGCGGTTTCAGACCACCCCCGGATAGAGGAGCTTTTATTAAAGCTGGGGCAGACGGGGGCTGAACTCTCCATGAGCTCGCTGCGGGTGAGCCCCCTCTCCCGCATTGTATTAAGAGAACTGGCTAAGGGAGGGGCACGAACCATCTCCCTCGCCCCGGAGGCCGGCTCCAACCGCCTGCGCCGGGTTATCAAAAAGAGTATCTCCGAGGAAAATATTCTGGAATCAATGGATAAGGTGGCGGAGCAGGGGATAAGGCAGGTCAAGCTCTACTTCATGATCGGTCTGCCGTGGGAGACCGATGAGGACATAGAGGATATCATAAGGCTGGCACTAAAGTACAAGGACATCCTTGATAAGCAGAAAAGCGGCTGTCGTATCGCCCTCACCATTTCTCCCTTTGTGCCCAAGGCGGGCACTCCCTTCCAGTGGCTGCCCATGACCCCACCCCCCATCCTGAACCGGCGTTTGTCCCTGCTTAAAAACAGGCTGATGCCAAAGGGAATCCAGATTAAAGGGGAAAGCCCGGCCTGGAGCCAGGTGCAAGGGGTTTTAAGCCGGGGGGATGAAAAGATAGCCGAGGTGCTGGCTAACATGGAGGAACTATCGCTATCCGGCTGGCGTAAGGCGGCAGAAAAATGCCAGCTAGACATTGATTATTATGTCAACCAGAGGTGGGACACCAAACAGAAACTACCCTGGGCGATGATAGACTCCGGCACAAAGATTGAACACCTGAAAAACGAGCTGGAGAAGGCTCTGGCTCAGCGTTAACCGAGTAATTCGGTTACTACCTCGTTTATCTCCCGCCCGTCGGCTTTGCCCTTGAGTTGAGCGATGAGCTTGGGCATAACCTTTCCCTTATCGCCCAGCCCCTGCGCCCCCACCTCCCCGATGACCTTTTTTGCCGCGGCTACAATCTCTTCCCGGCTTATCTGCTGGGGCTGGTATTCCTGGAGAATGGCCAGCTCGGCTTCTTCCTGAGCCACCAGGTCGCTGCGCTCTCCCTGCTTAAAGGCTTCAATGCTCTCTTTGCGCTGCCTGATTTCCTTGGCAATAACGCCATAAATATCAGCGTCTTCTAATTTTGCCTGGCGGGCGATTTCGGTGTTATGAACAGCTGCTATCAAAAGGCGGATGACTGAGCACCTAACCTTGTCCCCTCCCCTCAATGCCTGCTTAAGGTCATCCGCCAGCTTTTGCTTCAATCCGGCTTCTTTCTCTTCCATACTCTCTACTATCTTCTTGAACTACTTGGACCCCTTGAACTACTTGGACCCCTTGAACTACTTGGACCCCTTGAACTCCTTGGACCCCTTGGACCCCTTGCACTTCTAGCGGTCTTGCGTCTCTTGGCTGCTTCCTTTCGCTTGCGCTTGAGGCTAGGCTTCTCATAGAACTCGCGACGGCGTATCTCAGATAAGATGCCCGCTTGTTGCACCTTTTTGTTAAATCGCCGGAGCAAACTCTCGAAGCTCTCGTCACCGCTGGCTTTTACATCAGCCAAATAGCATCCTCCTCCTTCTCATAACCCTAACTATAATACTTTTTATGTGCACTACATTCTAGTCAGCTCAGACACTGATGTCAACTATAAGGTTCTCTTTTCCCATACCCACCCACCCAAAAGGTTTCACCTCTTTACAATCTCCTTCCCCCACCCCGAGGGGAGGGAGATTAGTCCCACTGCTCCCCTTTTTAAGGGGTGTTAAAGAGGTTCTAACCTCTGCAGGGCGGGGATAAGCCGCAAAGCCTAATGGGCGGGGGTAAGAGAAGCAAAGCCTAAGGGGAAAGTGATAAGAAGCAAGACCTAATGGGCGGGCGGGCGGGAAAGAATACGCTGGGGGAGTGGTGGGGGCTAATGCTTGCCCCTCTTTAATATCTCGCGGGCGGCTACTACCCCGGAAGCCGACGCCTGAATCAAGCCCCGGCTAATGCCAGCCCCATCGCCAACGGCAAACAGGTTGCTGACCTCGCTCTCCAGGGTGGGGCTGAGCTCGGGGCGGCTGGAGTAGAACTTAACCTCAATCCCATAAAGCAGGGTGTGTGGTGAGGCGACACCCGGAGCCAGCTTATCCATTGCCTGCAGCATCTCCACTATGCCAGTGAGGTAGCGGTAAGGGAGGGCAAAGCTTAGGTCGCCGGGGGTGGCATCCTTCAAGGTAGGTTGAACCGAGCCGCTTTTAATGCGGGCCGGGGTGGAGCGCCGCCCCTCCATGAGGTCGCCAAAGCGCTGCAATAGAACCCCGCCGCTGAGAATATTAGCCAGCCTCGCCAGGTACTTGCCGTAGGCGATAGGCTCGTGAAACGGCTTGGTGAAGGTCGTGCTCACCAGCAGGGCAAAGTTGGTGTTGCTGGTGCTACGCTCGGCATAGCTATGACCGTTAACGGTAATCACCGGGTCAACACCACCGGTGGACTCCATGATGACCTCCCCACCGGGACACATGCAGAAGGTCCTGACCCGGTCGTCAAAGCTCTTTGAGCGGAATTCAAGCTTTGACTCATAGAGGACGCTGGTCAAGCCCTCCGTTACCTTCGCCGGCACCTCAACCCTGACCCCAACATCAATGGGGTTGATATCCATGGTCAGATTGAGCCGGCTCGCTTCCTGGGTAAGCCAATCGGCCCCTTCCCTGCCCGGAGCCAGAATAAGGTAGTGGCAGTCCAGGCTCTCCCCGGCTTCAGTCTTAATCCCTTTGACCTTGCCCCCATCAACGGTGATGGTGGAAGCCATTGTCTCCAGCCTGAATTCTATATGCGGGCTGAGGTAGTCCCACATCGCCTTGAGCACCGAGCGGCAATTCTCGGTACCCATATGGCGGATGGGCACCGCCACCAGCTTGAGCCCGGCCCTGTCAGCCTTCTGGCGCAGGGCGTCAATTCCCTTGCCAACACCGTATAGCCTGCTTGGGGCGCCAAACCTGAGGTAGACCTCATCAACATAGCGGATAAGGGCTCCCGTCTCTTTCTCCCCGAGGTAACTGGGGAGCCTGCCGCCAACCGCTGGCGATAGGGTCAGCTTACCGTCGCTGAAGGCGCCAGCCCCACCCAGACCGCAGACAAGGTTGCACGGCGAACAGGGCGGGCAGGGACCTCCGGTGTCACGGCTCGGGCAATGACGGTTATCCATATGTCTCCCCTTCTCTATAAGCAGGATATCCAGCCCGGAAGCCTGGGACAGCTCCAGGGCGGCGAAGATAGCCGCCGGACCACCGCCAACGATGATAACATCGTATTTTTTGGCCATTTTTAACAGCCCTGCCATTGTATAACCAGCGGCTTCAGCCGTCAAGGAACATAGTACTTTAGTCCGCCACACAAATGTCCTAAAAATGTACTATTTGTGCCAAAAACGAGTGAATTTAACGCGATGTTAACCCTTATTTTATGGGCAATTAACCCCGTTTAGCCTAAAATTGGACTGTGATTAGGCATAAAATGTCTTCATCAGCAGTGATATCCTGCCACATGACAAAATTTAGAGCAAACCCGGTCAAATTTCAATTCGCCATTTGACATTTGCCATTTGGCGAGCTAGAATATAACAAATATCATGTTTAACGAGAATAGCACCGATCTAGGCGAAATAATCAGGCGGCAAAGGGTTACCATACCACTGACCCTCCAGGAGCTGGCTACCATGTCCGGGGTATCCCCGTCCCACCTAGGGCGGATAGAGAGGGGGGAGCGCTATCCTTCGGCCCGCGTCCTGCGTAGAATCGCCAAGCCTCTGGGCTTGGGTGAGGACGGGCTATTTACCTTAGCCGGATACCTATCCCCCCACCCTTCTGGCGTGGCTGAGGCTGAGGCAGGGTATTCTGGGAACAGGATAGACCCTTATGTGGCTGGTGTGCTAGCCCGGGAACCGGCTGAAGTGCAGCGTGCCCTTATTGCCATCCTTACTATCCTGAAGAACATAGCCAAGGGCGTGCCCGAAAACTAAAGCCGGGGGGTAAGATTGCTGATAGCTGCCGCCGTGGTGCTGGCACTGAGTTTGCCCAGCCTGTTTTAGCAGTGCCGGCAGGCGACAACAGGATATATATGTTAACAAGAGTAAGGGGCAAACCTATTATTAAAAGGACTAATGGTTAAAAAACTGCTAATAGTTGCCGCGGTGGTGCTAGCGCTGAGCCTGCTCAGCATGTTTTTGCCGGCGAAGGAGCTGAGCATAGAGGGCATTGGCCAGCTCTCCCTTGAGACCACCGTCACCCTCTCCGTTGGCTCTGAGACCGCCTACGCCGCGCCAGATTTAATCACCAACTCCCCCACTGCTGACTCGGGCGGCTGGACGAATCCAACCAATGCCTATGCTGATGGCGGAGGATACGCCTCAATCATGAGCGGGACACCGTCGGCAAGTCACACCTATTCCGGGTATGGCTTTGCTCTCGCCGGTAATCAGATAAATCAGGTCAGAGTGAGATATGATGCCTGGTGCGGGGCTGGTGGCACGGGTAACCAGCAAAGGGTCCCCACTGCCGACGGAAGTGTAAATGGAAGGTGGGATACGGCACCGAGGTGGGATGATGTAGATGAGACTATCCCAAATGATACCGATTACATGACCGGCGTTAATACTCCTGGTGGATACGGATACTGCTTATTTACCTTTAGCCCATTTTCAGTCCCGGCGGGTTCAACCATCACCGACCTGACAATATATTTTAGGGCCAGGGATGTAGGAGGCCCTCGTTCTAATAATATAAGAAGCTCTCTAAACATTGGTGGCACATACTATCATACTGTATCTACGAGTGAAAACCCCGGCAGAAACTTTACTACCTACAGCTATGCTTACACTACCAATCCGGCGACCGGGGCGGCATGGACGGTGGCTGACATAAACGGCACAGGAGCCAACCCCCTGCAAGAGTTCGGGGTTTACAGCACTGACCTAAATCCTGACATACGGGTTTCAATGGTATATGCTCAGGTGAACTATGCTCAATCTGATGAGCAGATAAGGGTGGATGTTAGCTGGGATGGCGGAACTAGCTGGTCATCCCAGCAGATAACCACCCTAACCGGGGCGGAGGCTACTTACTGGTATAATGTTACCTCGGCTACGGCCTGGACACCGGAAAAACTCAACGACACCAACTTCAGGGTAAGGGTTGATGCTTATACGCAAGGGACAGCCAGTGAGGTCAGGCTTGACTGGATTCCGGTGGAGGTTGATTACGGAGTACCCTCTGGCTGGCTGTGTGATTTCTCTAACCGGGTCATGCTCACCGCTGACCATAATGACATTGATGCTCCTCTCACTGATTTACCCGTTCTGGTTTATTTAAGCACGTCATCGGGAAGGAATAACGATGACGTCTCTTTTGTCTTTGATGAGCTTCAAAGCGACGCCAACCGCTATAAGATTGCCATCACCACAGACGACGGCACAACCCAGTGCTATGTAGAGATTGAAAAGTGGAACGATGCCAGTGAACAGGCCTGGCTCTGGGTTAAGGTGCCAAGTATAAGCGATACTACTGATACTATACTTTATTTATATTATGATATTGACTCTGCCGATAATACTACCTATGTCGGCGACACTAATTCTGTGCCCGCCGAAATGGTTTGGGATAGCAACTTCGCGCTGGTCCAGCACCTGGGGGAAAACACCACCGTCGTCCATGACTCTACCATCAATAGTAACGACGAGACAAACCCTCCCCCAGAGCCCCCCTCTCCCGGCTATATCAGGGCTACTTATAACGACCCGGGTATAACAGACGGGTCTTATTCCTTCAGCAGTGGCAGCCGAATTCAAATGGCACACAGTTCAAGCCTTGATATCACCGAGAGCATCACGGTTGAGGCATTCGTCTATCTAAACGATACAACCGATGGGAAGCTCCTTGTTAAGGATGACCCCTTTGATATAGGGGGTTCTGGTTGCTACAACCTGCAACAAGAAAACAGTGAGCTGGAACTCATGCTGGATTTGGGAGCCGGTTGGGTGCGTGCTAGCGATGGCACATACAATACCGGGGAGTGGGTTTACGTGGTAGGCACCTATGACCGAACCATGATAAGGCTTTACCTGAACGGTATTGAGCGGGCTACCAACCCCCAGACAGCGGCCATAAGAAGCAGTGACATTATCAACGTGGCTCTGGGTAATCGGGCTGACGATGTCGGGACAGACTACGACCTGAACGGCTTGCTTGATGAAGTCCGCATCTCAGACACCCCCAGAAGCGCTGCCTGGATTGGAGCCAGCTATGAAAGTGGCAGGGACGATTTAATTGACTTCGGACCTGGGGAGACAATAACAGAGGACATAGTAAATACCCCGTCCAGCAAAGACTTTGGAAACGTTACCGAGAATGACTCCTACTGGTCAATGGGCAGTGACCCAACCTTCCCCCTGGATGACGGCGAGTGCTTCTTTACCCTGACCAACAATAGTACCTGCCCGGTAAATATATCAATAAGGGCGACCAATTTCAGCGGCGGGGGGGGATGGACCTTAGCCGGTACTCCCGGGATAAACACCGTTACCCTGAAGGCGGGGAAGTCGGGGGATGCTGCCGAGGGGAATATGGTCACCCTGACCACCTTTGACCAGGGTTTCATATCAAATCTGGCAGAATCCACCGGTAAGATGTGGGAGATAAAGCTGGAGACGGGCACCTTTACCGATTATGTTGAGAAAACAAGCACTATAACCTTGACAGCTTCCTTTGCCTGAGGTCGACAGGCGGTTAAAGATATTGTATTATAAGAGGAGGTGAAAAAGAATGAAAAAGACTATATTAGCCATTATGCTGGCTCTAGCGCTGGTGGCTATCCCAATTAGCAGCGCC
>CAZUHO010000024.1:6706-9700 GCA_964620725.1 uncultured Dehalococcoidales bacterium | reverse complement strand
AGGTATACCTGCTGCGAGCCGGGGATGATAATGCACCGTACCCCGGACTTAATCTTCCTTCCCTTTAATAGCCGGGCGGCGACCTGTAAGTCCTCAAGGCGACCGTTGGTGCAGCTACCAATCACCGCTTGATTTATTTCTATGTTTCCCACCTGGCTCACCGGCTTGGTATTAGCCGGGGAGTGGGGCAGGGCAACCTGAGGCTCCATATTGGAGACATCATACTCAATGACTCTGGCATATTCAGCATCACTATCCGGCTCATATACCAGGTAGGGGCGTTTGGCTCTTGGCTTTACATAAAGTTGTGTCTTGTTGTCCACCCCGAAGATGCCGGCTTTAGCCCCGGCTTCAATTGCCATATTAGCCATAGTAAACCGACCGTCCATAGACAGGTAGTCTATAGCCTCGCCGGTAAACTCAATTGCCGAATAGAGGGCGCCGTCAACACCAATCTGACCGATGGTGTACAGGATTAGGTCTTTGCCACTTACCCATTCACCCGGACTGCCGTGGTAGACCAGCTTGATGGTGGGCGGCACCTTCATCCAGACGTCTCCGGTGGCCATGGCGGCGGCGATATCGGTTGAGCCCATGCCAGTGGCAAAGGCGCCTAAGGCGCCGTAGGTGCAGGTATGAGAATCAGCCCCGATAACCGCCTCCCCCGGCAGCACCAAGCCCTGCTCGGGCAGGAGCACATGCTCAATGCCGGCTTCACCGACCTCAAAGTATATTACTTCCTGCTCGCGGGCGAACTCTCGCATTAACTTTGCCTGCTCGGCGGAGGCAATGTCCTTGTTGGGGACGAAGTGGTCAGGCACCATCACCACCTTTTTGGGGTCAAAGACCTTCTTTACCCCCAGTCTCTTGAACTCCCTTATGGCGATGGGGGCGGTAATATCGTTGGCTAGAATTAAGTCCACCCTGACATTTAGGAATTCGCCCGGGCTTACGCTCTTTTTATCAGCGTGGGTAGCCAGTATCTTCTCGGCTAGGGTCAATGTATTTCCTTTCCCGGTGACTAGAAATCAGGCTTAATACCGGTTGTTAGCGAATAGGGCGGGGGAGGAGCAATATAATCAGTACTATCGCGGTAATGAGGGTAGAGACTATATATAGACCGGCGCCAGCGGCAAGCCCGATGGCGGCTACTGCCCATATAGTAGCGGCTGTGGTCAACCCCTCCACAATGCCCCCCTGCCGGTGGAAGATAGCCCCGGCGCCAATGAAGCCGATGCCAGCCACTATCCCGGCGGCAACGCGGGCTGGGTCAGCCCCGATACCGAAACCGTAGATAGAGGCTACGGTAAACAGTGCCGAACCAACACAGATGAGGGTGTACGTTCTCAAACCGGCTGGCTTTTTGGCTCTCTCACGCTGGTAGCCGATAAGGGCTCCCAGGGCTGCCGCCAGCAGCAGGCGCAGCATCATTTCAATTTCTACTTCAATTCCCATCTCAGCGCATCCTACTTGGCCGTTTTCTTAACCGCCAGCAGCCGATTAAGGGCATTCATATAGGCTTTGGCGCTGGCGACAATAATGTCGGTATCGGCGCCACGCCCGGTATAGGTTACCCCTTCGCTCTCTAACCTTATCAGCACCTCACCAATAGCGTCAATGCCCTCGGTTACCGATTTAACCGTGAATTCGGTGAGCTCATTGGGCACCTTCACTATTCTGTTGATAGCCTTGTAAACGGCGTCAACGGGACCAGTACCCAGAGAAGCATCCTCAAGGGTTTTACCATCAGGTCCAATAAGCCTGACCGAGGCCGTGGGGATACCTCTATCGCCGCAGGATACCTGAACCTGGTCAAGGTGGTAGGCCTCGGCGACAGTACGGTGTTCCTCAGCCATGAGGGACTCAATGTCCCTATCGGTGATTTCCTTCTTTTTCTCGGCCAGCTCTTTAAAAGCGGCGAAGACGCGGTTGAATTCCGTCTCGCTCAGGCTGTAGCCCAGCTCGGCGAGGCGTTCCTTAAAGGCGTGCCGCCCGCTGAGCTTGCCCAGCACCAGGCTTGAAGATGGTATGCCTACCGTTTTGGGGTCCATTATCTCGTAGGTTATGGGCATCTTGATTACGCCGTCCTGATGGATTCCTGACTGGTGGCGGAAGGCGTTCGCCCCAACGATGGCTTTATTGGGCTGGACGACAAAGCCGCTCAGCTCGCTTACCAGTCGGCTGGCTTTATATATCTGGGTGGTGTTAACCCCTGTTTTCAGCTGGAAAAGGTCCTTACGGGTATTAATCGCCATGACAATCTCTTCCTGGGAGGCATTGCCCGCCCTTTCCCCGATGCCGTTAATGGTGCACTCCACCTGTCGGGCGCCCCGTTTAACCGCCTCCAGGCTATTGGCTACGGCTAGCCCCAGGTCGTTGTGGCAGTGAACGCTGACTATAGCCTTACTGATGTTAGGCACATTTTTGATGATTCCCTCAATAAGGTTGCCAAACTCATCAGGAATAGCATAGCCCACGGTATCAGGTATATTGACCGTGGTGGCACCGGCGTCAATAACTACCTTCAGGATTTGATAGATATACTCCGGGGCAGTGCGGCTGGCGTCCATCGGTGAGAACTCTATATCATCAGTATATTTCTTGGCCCGAGCCACCATCTCCCGCGCCGTATGCAATACCTCCTCACGGCTCTTCTTCAGTTGATAGCCGAGGTGTATATCCGACGAGGAGATAAAGACGTGTATTCGGGGGTGGGCGGCTCCTTTAACCGCTTCCCACGCCCGGTCTATATCCTCAGGATTAGCCCTGGCTAGGCCGCAGATGATGGGGGTGCGAATCTCTTTGGCAATAAGCCTTACCGCCTCAAAGTCGCTGGGGGAGCTGATGGGAAAGCCAGCCTCAATAACGTCAACATTAAGCCTTTCCAGCTGCCTGGCTATCTCCAGCTTCTCCTGGATATTTAATGTTCCCCCCGCCGCCTGCTCTCCATCCCGCAACGTTGTATCAAAGATAATTACTCTGTCCATATTTAAT
>CAZUHO010000024.1:4336-6606 GCA_964620725.1 uncultured Dehalococcoidales bacterium | reverse complement strand
TCATTTTTTCTCTATTGTTTCGTGACTCAGAATCTCGCCTGTCTTGGCGTCCACTTTAACCCTGACTATCTCCATCCTTACCACTCCCACATCCACATCTACCAGCCAGTAATCGCTTCTTCTATCTGCCTTCATGGGCAGAGCCACCGAGTTATCCTTCTTCATGAAATAGTGAGCAATCTCCATAGCCGTGTCGGCATCATCTACCTCTACCTCTTCCGCTTTGACAGGTTCGACAGTTTCCTTAGCTGCCTCACCCTTAGCTGGTTCTATTTTGGTACATTCGATAATTTCTTGAACAAAATTATCGCGTGCCTTAATAGCATCCTCAATTGTCTCTGAGCCCTGAATTGCTTGCTTTGCCTCAGCCAGTTTCTTTGCCCAGAGCTCTGTGTCCACACCTTTCTGGGAAAGTACGAAGATGTTGCAGTGAATTGTACACAGTTCTGAGGCTATTGTTTTCATAATGACAAGTTCTCTACCAGCACGTAATTCACCAATTGCTTTTTCTATTTCTTCCAGCCGCTTGCGGATATCTCCTATTTCCTCTGTGCCGTTACTCATGCTATTTTCCCTTCAGCCATGGCATCATTCCTCTTAGCTCTCTGCCCACCAGCTCAATGGGGTGCTCCTCATCCATGCGCTTGAGGGCGTTGTATTCCGGGCGTCCCGCCTTGTTTTCCAGAATCCACTCTTTGGCAAAGCTCCCGTCCTGAATCTCGGCCAGGATTTGCCTCATCTCGTCTTGAACCATTTCATCAATCACCCGTGGCCCGCGGGTATAGTCGCCGTACTCGGCGGTGTCACTGACCGAGTTGCGCATATGGTTTAGCCCGCCGTTGTACATCAGGTCAACGATAAGCTTGAGCTCGTGGAAGCATTCAAAGTAGGCTATCTCGGGCTGATAGCCAGCCTCAACCAGTGTCTCAAAGCCGGCCTTGACCAGAGCCGTGACCCCACCGCAGAGAACCGTCTGCTCACCAAAGAGGTCGGTCTCGGTCTCCTCGGCGAAGGTGGTCTCAATGACCCCCGCCCGGCTGCAACCGATACCCCTGGCGTAGGCAAGGGCAACATCCCTTGCCTTGCCCGAGGCATCCTGATGAATCGCCACCAGCGCCGGCAAGCCTATGCCTTCGGTGTAAAGTTGCCTGAGCATGGGGCCGGGGCCCTTGGGGGCAATCATGGTAACATCGACCTCGGGGGGTGGGATAATCTGCCCGTAGTGGATGTTAAAGCCGTGGGCGAACATCAGCATTTTACCTTTGGATAGCCCGCTTTCAATTGAGCCGCAATAGATATCCTGCTGCAGGTTGTCCGGAGCCAGCATTACCAGTAAATCGGCTTCCTTTGCCGCCTCAGCCGCCGTCATCACCTTGAAGCCGGCGTCCTGGGCTTTCTTCCAGCCCGGGGTCCCCTTGGCTTCAGCCACTATTACCTGGCAGCCGCTATCTCTGAGGTTCTGGGCGTGGGCATGCCCCTGGCTTCCATAGCCAATAATGCCCACTACCTTCCCCTCAAGCAGTTTCAGGTTACAGTCCTTATCATAATATATCTTCGCCATAATCTGCCCCCTTACTTTTCTTTAGCTTCAGGCGACTTTTTCTCTTTCGGGGGTGGCCCCGTGCCACCCCGGGTCATAGCTATACAGCCGGTCCTGGTTATTTCCTTGATGCCAAAACCGCGCAGCAGTTTGAGCAGGGAGTTAACCTTGTCCTCATCGCCGGTAACCTCAATGGTTACTGAATTAGCGCCGACATCGACAATATTTGCCCTGAAGATATCAACAATCTCAATAATCTCGCTGCGGCTGGCAGCGGTGGTCTTTACCTTAATAAGTGCCAGCTCCCGGGAGATAATTTCCTCGTCGGTAATATCAGAGACCTTGACCACGTCTACGAGCTTGTCCAGTTGTTTCCTGACCTGTTCCACCGTGGTAGTGGCACCATTGACGACTATGGTCGTGCGCGAGAGATGGGGCACTTCGCTATGCCCGACGGCAATACTTTCAATATTGAAGCCACGCCTGCGGAAAAGGCTTGCCATCTGGTTAAGCACCCCGGGTTTATCCTCTACCAGGGCAACTAAGGTATGCTTTGTCATAATGTCACCTCTTTTCCCAGCTAGATATTGCTCACCGAAAGCTTTGCCGAATCGGTGGCAGCTTTTGCCTTTTTCCTGGGTTCCTCAATAACCTCGCTTAAGGCTGCCCCAGGCGGCACCATGGGATAAACATTCTCCTCTGGCTCTATCTTAAAGTCTATCAGGAATGG
>CAZUHO010000024.1:0-4236 GCA_964620725.1 uncultured Dehalococcoidales bacterium | reverse complement strand
GGACATCCAATCTTGGCGCCAAAGGCGGCGGGGAGTTCAAATCCCATAGTACCCAGTCCGCCCGAAGATATAAAGCTGTTTGGCTTATCATACCAGTAGTGTTGAGCCGCCCACATCTGGTTTTGCCCCACCCCGGTAACGATTATCGCCTCGCCCTTGGTTGCCTCGTATATCTGGCGAATGACGTACTGGGGCAGTAGCTGGTCGGTATCCCTGATAACTAGTGACGGATGCTCCCTTCGCCAGTCGTCAAGCTGCTGGACCCAGTCAAGGTGCTGGCCAGTAGCTACCTGCTTATTTAATTTCTGCAGCACGGCCTTGGCATCACCGACAATGGGCACATCAACGCGCACGTTTTTGCCAATCTCTGCCGGGTCAATATCAATATGAATAACCCTGGCATGGGGAGCGAAGGCACTTACCTTGGCTGTAGCCCGGTCATCAAATCTCATCCCGATGGCAATAATAAGGTCAGCAGCATCAACGGCAAAGTTGGCATAAGCCATGCCGTGCATCCCTATCATCCCGTAGCTCAGAGCGTGGGACTCGGGGAAGCAACTAATACCCAGTAGGGTGGTAACCACCGGTATCTGCGCCTCCTCCACCAGCTCCTTTAGCTCGGCATACGCCGTGGAGATGATTACCCCCCTGCCGGCGATAATAATGGGACGCTGGGACTCATTTATAAGCTTGGCTGCCTTCTTGATCTGGGCGGGGTGCCCCTCAAGTGTTGGTTTATAGCTGGGCAAATTAACCTTGCTCGGATAATGAAATTCCGCCTGGTCTATTTGAACATCCCTCGGTAGATCGATAAGTACCGGTCCCGGTCGCCCCGTCCGGGCGAGGTGAAAAGCCTCCTTGAATGTCTTTGGTATCGAAGCCACATCAAGCACCAGGTAGTTATGCTTGGTGATGGGCTGGGTGATGCCGGTAATATCAATTTCCTGGAAGGCATCCTTGCCAATAAACGGTCTGGCTACCTGACCGGTGATGGCTACCATCGGGGATGAATCAAGGTGGGCATTGGCAATGCCGGTTACCAGGTTGGACGCCCCGGGACCTGAGGTAGCCAGGCACACCCCGACTTTGCCTGTGGCTCGGGCATAGCCTTCGGCGGCATGGGCGGCACCCTGCTCATGGCGCACCAGGATATGGCGTAGCTTGGGGTAGTGGGGCAGGGTATCATAGAGGGGCAGAAGAGCTCCGCCCAAGATGCCAAAGATAACCTCCACCCCTTCCTTTACCAGGCTCTCGCATACCATTTGCGCTCCGGTCAGCTTCATAATAGCCCCCTTATCCCGTGAAAACTGCCCCGCTGCTGGCTGAGCCTACCTTCTCGGCATAATACCTGAGGTAGCCGCTCTTTACTTTAGGCTTAAACTCAGCCAGCCCTGCTAGGCGTTTTGATATTTCTTTATCACTAAGTTTGACTTCAAGCTTGTAGTTGGGAATATCAATCTTGATTATATCCCCATTCTTCAAGATAGCAATAGGTCCCTTGCTGGCTGCCTCGGGGGAGACATGCCCGATAGCCGCCCCGCGGGTAGCTCCCGAGAAACGCCCGTCGGTGATGAGAGCTACCTCTTTATCCATGCCCATGCCGCTTAAAAGGGAGGTGGGGGTGAGCATCTCCCTCATCCCCGGTCCGCCCTTAGGCCCTTCATAGCGAATAACAACTACCTCCCCCGGCTTTATTTTCTTATCCATAATAGCCTTGGTCGCTTCTTCTTCGGAGTTAAATACCCTGGCCGCTCCCTCGTGGACCATCATTTCTGGAGCTACGGCTGACCTTTTTACCACCGCCCCCTCCGGCGCCAGATTGCCAAAGAGGATGGCGATGCCCCCGGTGAGGGAGTGGGCGTTGCCGGCGGGGCGGATAACATCCTTATCCATATTCCGGCTTTCGGCAATGATTCCGAGCACTGTCTTTTCCGATACCGTTTTTGCCCCCAGCTTCAATACCCCCTTCAACTCTTTCATCACGGCGGCGATACCACCGGCACGGTCTAAGTCCTCAAGGTGATATTCGCCGGCTGGTCTTATCCTGGAGAGGTGGGGGGTGCCCTGGCTTATCCGGTTTAACATTGACAGGGGGAAATCAACCCCCGCCTCGTGGGCTATGGCTATAAGGTGCAGGACGGAGTTGGTGCTGCCACCCAGCGCCATGTCCACGGTAAAGGCATTGTAGATGGAGTCCTTATTTATAATGTCTCTGGGGCGAATATCATTAGCCAACAGCTTCATGACCTGCTCGCCAGCTTTTCTGGCTAGCTGCACTCGCCTTGCGTCAATGGCGGGGATGGTGCCGCTGCCGGTCAGTGACATTCCCAGGGCTTCGGTCATACAATTCATGGTATTGGCGGTGAACATACCGGAACAGCTACCGCAGCCGGGGCAGGCAATCTCCTCCATCTCCTCCAGTTCCTCCTCGTTCATTTTGCCGCTGGCTACCTTGCCCACTGCCTCAAAGATGGAGCTGAGGTCAATCTTTTCCGTCTTACCTTCATGTTGCCACCGCCCCGCCAGCATTGGTCCGCCGCTGATGAAGATAGCCGGCAGATTCAGCCTTACCGCTGCCATGAGCATACCCGGGATTATCTTGTCGCAGTTGGTGATGAAGACCAGCCCGTCAAAGGCGTGGGCTTCAGCCACTATCTCTGCTGAGTCAGCGATTAGTTCGCGGCTGGGGAGGCTGTATTTCATGCCGGGGTGGTTCATGGCAATGCCGTCACATACGGCGATGGTATTAGTCTCGAAGGGGATGCCCCCGCCGCTATATACCCCCGCCTTGACCGCCTCAGCGATGTCATCTAGACGTATATGTCCGGGGACAATCTCGCTGAAGCTATTGACCAAGCCGATGATAGGCTTGTCGATATCAGCCTTCCTCCAGCCTACGGCGTGGAGCAGGGCGCGGTGGGGGGCACGCTCTAAGCCCCGTTTAACAATGTCACTTTTCATATTATCCTACCCTCTTTTTTCGTTCATAAAAAAAGCCGTCCCGTGAGGACGGCTCATGTTGAGGTAAAGCCCCACTCACGGGCTTTGTTTCATAACTATAAGGACCAGAATAACATTCTGCTCGTTCATTACAAGATAAGATAGCATAGTTCCTATTTATTGTCAAATATCTGCTCCTCTATCGCCCTTATCTTATCCAGCCTTCGCTGGTGCCTCTCGCCTTCAAACTGGGTACTAAGAAAAATTTCGACGATTTCACGCACTGTATCTTGTGCTCCTCCCGTCCCCAGGCAAAGGATATTGGCGTCATTGTGCTGGCGGGCACGGCGGGCGCTGAAGGCGTCATGGCAGAGGGCGGCTCTTATTCCCCTGACCTTGTTGGCGGCGATGCACATGCCAATGCCGGTGTCGCAGATTAAAATACCAAGCTCAAAATCACCGCTAGCCACCCTTTCCGCCACTTTTTGGGCAATATCGGGGTAATCTACGGAGTCGGCAGTATGAGCGCCGAAGTCCTCATAGCTGTGCCCCATCCGGGTAAGCAGCTCAATAATGAATTGCTTGAGCTCCAGCCCCCTGTGGTCAGCGCCAATGGCGATACGCACTTTTTAGCTCCTCCTTTGATATAGCCCCCTCCCGCAGGACGGCGGGGGTCTCGCCGGTCAGGTCAACTATGGTGGACTCCTTGCCCCCGGGGCATCTGCCGCCATCAATAATCAGGTCTACCCTGCCATCCAGCTGGGTATAGACCTCTTCCGCGGTCAGGGCACTGGGCTTCCCGCTGAGATTGGCGCTGGTGCCGACAATAGCTGTCCCCACCCCCTTAATCAGGGCGAGGGGGATGGGGTGGGCGGGAATTCTAATGGCTACCGTTTTACCGCCGCCGCTGACGATATCGGGGACAGCTTTAGACTTAAAGAGCACCATGGTCAGGGCACCGGGCAGGAATTTTGCCGCCAGGAGCCAGGCAATTGGCGGCACCGGCTCGGCAACCTCGCCTATCTGGGATTTATCGGCCAGGAGCAGTGGCAGGGGCATATTTTTGGGCCTTTTCTTTACCTCATAGACCCGCTCCACTGCCTGAGGAAGGTTGGCGGCGGCACCCAGCCCGTAGACGGTATCGGTGGGGAAGGCGACTATACCCCCCTCCTTGAGGATAGAAATAGCCTGTTCAACCTGTTTTTGGAGGGATGAAAGTAGCTTATTTGGCATCTTAATTTCTTCTTGACCCCAGTATATCACAGTGATATGCTATGTTCTATACATGGCTAAAGG
>CAZUHO010000023.1:0-10198 GCA_964620725.1 uncultured Dehalococcoidales bacterium | reverse complement strand
GGGAACCCTCGTCCCTATCATAGATACTGCCGCTGAAGGCAGGAAAAACGCCCCGCTCCTTAGCCAGTTCCACTGAAGCCTTAGTTGCCTCATCCTGGACGAACTGCATAATCTCGGAGGCAACCTTGAGCGCCTCCTCCGAGTTATAGGGGACGCCGAGGTCAATTAACATGTCGGCGAAGCCCATCACCCCCAGCCCCACCTTCCTCGTTTTCTTGGTCATCTCATCTATCTGGGGGAGGGGGAATTTATTGACGTCAATGACGTTATCCAGGAACCTGATGGCAACCTTTACCGTCTCCGCCAGCTTGGGGTAATCAATCTCAAAGCCTCTATTGCTGGCTCTCAGCATCCTGGCCAGGTTAATGGAACCGAGGTTGCAGGACTCATAGGGCAGCAGCGGCTGCTCGCCGCAGGGGTTGGTGGATTCAATCTTGCCTAAATTGGGGGTGGGGTTAGCCTTGTTTATCTGGTCAATGAAGACAATGCCGGGGTCGCCGGTTTTCCACGCCATGTCCACTATCTTGTCAAAGACATCTTTGGCGTTGAGCTTATCCACCACCTCCTTGGTGCGCAGATTTACCAGGTTGTAGTCCTTGCCTGCCTTGACTGCCTCCATGAACTCATTGGTTACCGCTACCGAGAGGTTAAAGTTGGTAAAGGCGGTGGGGTCAGCCTTGGCCGTTATGAAGTCCATAATGTCGGGGTGGTCAACGTTGAGGATAGCCATGTTCGCCCCCCGCCGCGTCCCCCCCTGCTTGGTGACATCGGTGGTGGTGTCAAAGACCTCCATAAAGGAGACGGGACCGCTGGCTACACCCGAGGTAGACTTGACGAAGTCGCCCTTTGGTCTCAGGCGGCTGAAGGAAAAGCCTGTCCCCCCACCGCTCTTGTGGATGAGGGCGGTATACTTTACCGCATTAAATATTGACTCCATTGAGTCGTCAACGGGGATGACAAAACAGGCCGAAAGTTGCCCCAGCTCCCGCCCGGCGTTCATCAGGGTAGGGGAGTTGGGCAGGAACTCAAGGCTTGCCATCAGCTGGTAGAACCCTTCCTCCCATGCCTTGACGTCCGCCTTGGGATTATAATTAAGCTCAGCCGAGGCAATAGCCCCCGCCACCCGGCGGAACATTTTCTCCGGCGTTTCAATGACCTTCCCCTGCTTATCCTTCTCCAGGTACCTTCTTTCCAGCACCTGAAGGGCATTCTCGCTGAGACCGATGCCGGCTTTAGGCTTAATTCTGGTCTTAACTACGCTAGTTGGTTCCACCTTAGGCGTGACCTCCTCTCGTTTGGTTGGCTCTTCAGTAGCCAGGATCTCCTTGACCATGGCTTCAATTTCGGCATCGGTGGGCAGACGCTGGCGGCGGGCGCGCTTTGCCACCAGGTCTTCCATCCCCGGTAAGGTCAGCAGGTATTCCCCCTCCGTTTTTTCCAGGCGCTCAATCACCTGGGTTGTCAGCCGCTCCACCACCTGCCTGTCCCTTATGCCCATGGACTCGGCGGCGGCGAAGATAGCCCGGGCAATCTGGGTGCGGTCAATTATTGGCTTGTTGGCTGGGTTCATCTTCGGCTCCTTACCTTCCCCTGCCTCCGGCTCCCCCGGCGGCCCTTGATTGCCAGCTCCACCTCGGGCAGTAACGGCAGTTGACCGGGGGGTGCCTCGGCTCCACTTAGCAGGGTATCTACCTCCTCTTTTAGGGCGCTGATGTCAGTGAATTCATGGTAGACGCTGGCAAAACGGATATAGGCAATGTGGTCCAGCTTCTTCAGCTGTTCTATTACCATATCGCCGATAAGCTCGCTGGGTATCTCCGCCTTGCCCAGGCGGTAAAGCTCAGCCTCGATATCATCAACCAGCTTCTCTATGGCACCGGTGGGTAGCGGCCTTTTTTCACAGGCTTTGCGAATGCCGCTCAGCAGCTTTTCCCGGTCAAATTCCTCGCGCCTCTCATCCTTTTTAATGACAAAGAGGCTGGCTGGCTGCAGTCTCTCGTAGGTAGTGAAGCGGGAGTCACAGCTCAGGCACTGGCGGCGGCGGCGTACCCCGTCGTCCACATCACGAGAGTCAATAACCTTGCAATCTGTATAACCACAGTAGGGGCATTTCATGGCAAATACTACCTTATATTGTGCAACAAGAGAAAAATACCACAATATATAGTGTTTGTCAAGGGGTTATTTAGCAAAATGGCAAAAAAGAAGGCTATAGTTCTTGTCCTATAGCCTTCAGCCTGGTTTATGAGTTTCTAGGGAGTTTTACCTAGGGTACGCCAGGCGGAGTTTCAACCAGTTTTTTGGTTGTTTCGGGTATTGGCTGGCGGCGGTGGCTGAACAGCGGACGGCGCAGGAAGGCAGGAACATCCAGTTCCTCCTCGCTCTTCAAGCCCTTGAGCAGCTGGGTAAACTCGTCTTCCCGACTGACTCCAGCCAAGCCCAGCTTGGAAGCAAAGCCGGTGGCAATGAGGGTAAGCCTTACCTCCTCCTTCATACTGGGGTCATGGACGACGCCGAAGATGATATTGGCTCCGGGGTCTACCGCCTCCCTTATTGCCTCAGCGGCTTCATTGACCTCAAAGAGGGTGAGCCCGGGACCGCCGGCAACATTGAAGAGAACGCCCTTTGCCCCGCCAACGGAAATATCCAGCAGCGGGCTGGCCAGGGCTTCCTTAGCGGCGTCAACAGCCCGGTTCTTGCCGGCACCAACGCCTATGGACATCCAGGCCGGACCGGCGTCCTTCATCACTGTCTTAACATCGGCAAAGTCAAGGTTAATCAGTCCGGGGACGGTGATAACCTCGGCGATAGCCTGAACGCCGTGGCGCAGCACATCATCAGCCAGCTTAAAGGCATTATCTACCCCTGTCGTCTCATCACAGAGGTCAAGCAAGCGGTCGTTGGGGATGATGATAAGGGTATCAACCTTGCCCAGCAGGCGGAAGATGCCGTCATTTGCCACCTCACTGCGATGGACACCTTCAAAGGTGAAGGGCTTGGTAACGACGGCAATGGTGAGAGCCCCTATCTGCTTACTTATCTCAGCTATCACTGAGGCTGAGCCGGTGCCGGTGCCACCACCCATACCGCAGGTGATAAACACCATATCCGCCCCGGTGATAAGTTCCTTGAGCTCATCGCGGCTTTCTTCGGCTGCCTTCTGACCCAGGATATGGTCGCCACCTACCCCCAACCCCCTGGTGAGCTTCTCCCCCAGCTGGACGCGAGTGGGGGCTTCGGTGATAGCCAGGGCTTGGGCATCAGTATTGGCACCGATGAACTCCACCCCCCGGATCTGCTCCCTGACCATGCGGGTTATGGCGTTGCAGCCACCACCCCCCAGGCCGATAACCTTAATCCTAGCCGGGTTAGTACTGAAACTTGTTTTTGCCATCTCCTCCTCCTTTTCTTTACCGCTTACTGGAAATCATGCTCCAAACAGACTCAAGATTCGGGAAACAAAGCGCCATAAGCCTGAGCCGTGTGGCTGCCAGTTTTTCTTTCCCTTATGCCTTGCTCCCCAGAGTAAGAGTCCAACGCCGGTGGCGTACGCCGGGTCATGAAGGGTGTCAGCGATGCCATGTATATTGCTGGGAACGCCTACCCTTACCGGGAGTTGCAAGGTATTACGCCCCAGTGCTTCTATGCCGGCGAGGTTGGAACTGCCGCCGGTGAGGACAATGCCATCGGGGACCAGCTTTTCATATTCGGAACTTGGCATCTCAAGCACGACAAGCCTCAGCAGTTCCTCCACCCTTGCCCGGATAATCTCGCACAGGTCTTGGTGAGAGACACCGTGTCCATTGGTAAGCAGGTTATCGCCGTTTATACCAGACTTTGACTTTGTTTCATGAATGGGGGCAACACTGCCATACTTTTTCTTCATCTCCTCGGCGACCTCAAATGGCAGCCCCAGCCCGATAGCGATATCCCTGGTGATTTGATAGCCAGCTACGGGCAGGACGGCGGTATGCCAGATGCTCCCTTCTCTGAAGATAGCAATATCGGTGGTACCACCCCCGATATCAGCCAGCAGTACCCCCACCTGCCTCTCATCGGCACCCAATACTGCCTCAGCGCTGGCTAATGGTTCAAGGACAAGTTCCTCAATATCTATGCCAATACCCCGGACGCACTTTATTAGGTTCTGAACCGAGGTAACGGCGGCGGTAATGATATGTGTCTCCACATCAAGTCTGAAGCCGTGCATCCCTACCGGGTTCTCGACCCCCGTTTGACCATCAACGGCATAACCACGGGGAATAACGTGGAGTAGCTTTCTATCGGGGGAGAGTTTAACACCTCGGGCGGAGGTGAGGACTCGTTTCAGGTCCTCAGAACGCACCATCCGGTCACCGCGGGTGATGGCGACCACTGCCCGGCTATTCAGCGAGCTGACATGCCTGCCGGTTACGCCAATGTAGGCTGATTCCACTTTATAACCGCAAGTACGCTCTGCTTCCTTTACCGACTGCCTGATTGATTCCTTGGCGTCGTTGATGTTGACCACCAGCCCTTTATGCAGCCCTGAGGTTGGGGTGATACCCACCCCGATAACGCGGATACCATCCTCCTCAGGAGTTGCCACCACCGTGCACACCTTGGTGGTTCCAACATCGATAGCGGCTAAGGCACCTCTCTTGCTCATCTATCCCCTCCTTACTGGCTAGATTCTAGTTTCACCGAGTAGCTAAAGCCTCACATATTTAAACCTCCCTATTTTTACGACGATGAGGGGTGAGTGGCGGCTGCTTCTCTAAAGCGGATGTTCCATTTATTGCACAGGTCGCCCAGGTAAGCCTTTATCTCATCGTTCGGTGAACGATGTAGCTCAGCAAGGAAACCGTGCAGCAGCTCCCCGCCACTCATTCCCGGGTCAGGTTCATCCGGACCGGGCAGGTTTACATACACTATCTCGGTCATTACTTTCTGATACTCAATAGACTGTTTGGTCACAACCCACCTCCCTCGGTAGAGTAATGCGCTCAGCCGCTCTCAATTTGGCACTGCGGCTGCGGGGATTAAAGTGAACCTCGGCTAGGGACGGAGTGATGACCTTCTTGTGGACTAGCCTCAGGTGGGCTTCCCTTGCCTCCTGCTGCATAAAACGCTTCACTATGCGGTCCTCCAGGGAGTGATAGCTGATAACAACCAGTCTGCCATCAAGCCCGAGGAGACCGGTTGCCTGCTTGAGGGCTGATGAGAGGTTCTCAAGCTCGCGGTTAACGGCAATTCGTAGTGCCTGAAAGGTTCTGGTGGCGGGGTGAATTCTACCCCTTCGGCTGCCGACAGCCCGCTCTATCACCCCCACCAGCTGAAGGGTGGTTTCTATGGGGCGCTCCTGCACAATATAACGGGCTATGCGGCGGCTGTGACGTTCCTCGCCAAGTGTTCTTATCAGCTGGGTCAGCTCTGCTTCGGAGGAGGTGTTAAGGATATCGGCGGCGGTAACCTCCTGGCTTGAGCTTAGGCGCATATCCAGAGGCTCATCACCCTTAAAGCTGAAACCACGACCGCTGCTCTCAAGCTGAGGAGAGGAGAGCCCCAGGTCAAAGAGAATACCGTGCACCGGTGAAAAGTCATGTTCAGTAGCTATTGCCTCCAGATTAATGAAATTATCGTTAACTAAAAGGATTGAGCTTTGGTAGGCTTCAAGTCTTGTCCTGGCGGCAGCGATAGCCTCGGGGTCGGCATCAATGCCCAGTAACTGCCCACCGGGCGAGCTGCGCTCTAAAATGGCGAGGGCATGCCCCCCAGCCCCTAGGGTGCAGTCAATGTAACGACCGCCAGGCTGAACTGCCAGCGCCTCGATGGTCTCTTCCAGTAACACCGTGATATGAGTTGGCGTTGACATGGTTATGCTCATTGATGCCTCTCTAGGCTTTCTACAATCTGCCAGGCTTGCTCCTGGCTAATAGCTCTCTCCTCGCTCCAGTTTGATTTGCTCCAGATTTCAAGGTAGTTATTGGCGCCAACTACAGTGACGTCATCCACAATCTCGGTATGTAGCCTAAGTGGAACGGGCAGGGCCAATCTTCCCTGCCCATCCATTTTGAGGTAAAAGGCGGTGGCGAAAAGCGCCCGCTTTAGCCGCCTCAACTTGCCTCGTGTCAGTGAGCTGCTGGTCAAGGTATCAGCCAGCTTTTTCCACTCGGGCAGGGGGTAGACGGTGATGCATTTCTCCGCCCCTGGTGCCAGCATCACCCCCTCCTTCAGCGCTGGTCTGAACTTAGGGGGGATGGGCACCCTGCCCTTCTCATCAATCTTATACTCAAACTCACCAAAGAACATAGTTAGTCCTTTTCTGCCCTATTTTACCACAATTCACCACTTTTTACCATTTTACATCACACATACCCCCATTTGTCAAGACCTTTAGGCTCAAATTGGGGGTTCTTTAGTACTATATTTATTAACCCATCCCCAATTTAGGCTTATCTCTTTTTTCCACCTCCTCCTCCCCGTTTTTGGCATACGTTTTTCTTCCCACCCTCCCGCCCATTAGGCTTTGCTTCTTACCCCCCGCCATATGGTGCTATGCCTTTGAGGGTGGGTGGGTATGGGAAGTAGAACACTGGGTAGAAGGGGGAGGGTGGGAAATAAGACAACTGGGGGCAGGGGGGTGAGGTTGATAAACAACCTTATTTTGCTCCACCTGCCTTATGTGGTAAAATAGAGTCTGTTTCTAAGAGGGGTATTATGTTTAATGTGGGCATTATTACCATCAGCGACGGGGTTTGGCGGAAGGAGCGCACTGATGACAGTGGCAAGGCGATTCAGGAGAGCCTATCCACGGTAGAATGCCGCGTGGTCAAGTACGAGGTCATTCCCGACGAGGTTAAAACTATCTCAGGCAAGCTTACTGATTGGGCGGACGAAGGCGGTATCGATGTTATCGTAACTACCGGCGGCACCGGGCTGGCGCCGAGCGACGTTACCCCTGAAGCCACCCTTTCCGTAGTGGATAAGGTCGTGCCCGGACTTACTGAGGCGATGCGGATACAGACCTTTTCTAAAACACCCTTTTCCACACTGAGCCGGGCGGTGGCGGGGGTGAGGAAAGATTGCCTTATTATAAATCTGCCGGGTAGCCCTAAGGCGGTCAGTGAGTGCCTTGAGGTCATACTGCCCGCCATCCCTCATGCGGTACAGATTATCAAGGGAGAAGTAACTCAGCACCCTCAAGCTGGGAAGGACTAGATAGGTGGATATTGATATTTTGACCCTGTTCCCTGAGGTGTTCCAGGGCGCGTTCGGCTCTGGCATCTTGCAGAGGGCTATAGACCAGGAGCTGGTCAGTATCAGCGTTCACAATATTCGTGACTACACCCATGATAAGCACCACACCGTTGATGACTACCCTTACGGTGGTGGTGCCGGCATGGTGCTCAAGCCCGACCCCATCTTTGAGGCGGTGGAGTCAATAAAGAGCGAACCTGATACCCCGGTTATCCTGCTTAGCCCGCAGGGCCGTCTTTTCTGCCAGCAGATTGCCCAGGAGCTAGCCGCCTACCCCCGCCTGATTCTTATCTGCGGCCACTATGAGGGGGTTGACGAGCGGGTGAGCGAGCACCTGGTCACTGACGAGATTAGCATCGGCGATTATGTGCTCAGTGGCGGGGAGCCGGCAGCCATAGTCGTTGTTGACGCCGTGGTCAGGCTGCTCCCCGGCGTTCTCGGCTCGGCAGAGTCATTACTGGATGATTCCCATGTCGGCGGGCTGCTTGAGTACCCCCAGTATACCCGCCCCGCCGAATACCGGGGGTGGTCGGTGCCCGAGGTCTTGCTCTCGGGAGACCACGGCCGGATTGCTAAATGGCGCCAGGAGCAGGCTATTTTGCGCACCATGAAGCGCCGCCCTGAGCTACTGGAAAAGGCTGAGCTGAGCCCGAAGGAAAGAAAATTAATCGAGAAATTGAGGTAATCTTAGTATGGACGCTATCTCACTGTTTAACAACAAAACAAATCCCGATATTCCCGCCCTTTCCCCCGGCGATACGGTAAAGGTGAGCGCCAAGGTCGGGGAGCGGGGACACGCCCAGGTACTTCAAGGGGTAGTAATTAAGGTTCGCCGCGGCGCTGATGGTGGAAACTTCACCATAAGACGGGTTTCCCACGGCATAGGAGTTGAGCATACCTTTTCCCTCGCCTCACCGCTGCTGGAAAAGATAGAGGTATTGCGGCGGGGGAAGGTGCGCCGCGCCAAGCTTCATTATCTGCGCGGGCTCAGTAGTAAGGCATCTCGTACCAAGGAAAAGCAGATAAAAGGGTGAGGGATGGGCTATGCTGAGGTTAGTGTCAACTCGCCGGCAGCCCAACGCCGGGCGTTTAGCTATGCCATACCCGCCGGGCTGGATGTTGACGTCGGGCAGGCGGTCTGGGTCCCCTTTGGCGATAAGCTGCTCCAGGGCATAGTTTTAGAACTCAGCCCCTATCCCGCGGTTGAGGAAACCAAGGAGATAGCTGGTGTCATTGAACCCCGCCCTTTACTTTCCCCCTCCCATGTCCTGCTGGCGCGGTGGATAAGCGAATATTACCTCTCCCCACTTTTTGACGCCGTGGCTTTAATGTTGCCGCCGGGCTTTGAGCGCAGGACTCTAACCTTTATCTGCGCCGCCCCAGTCCCTGACGATTTTGACCTCTCCCTTCTCACCCGGGAACAAAGGCAGGTACTGGAACTGGTCCAGAAGGGGGGCAGGGTCAGCCTGAGGCAGATTGAAAAAGCGTTAGGCAGGAAGAAGGCACAAACCATCGTTTCCCAGCTGGTAAAACGGGGGCTGGCCACAAGAAGCTACGAGCTGGAGCCGGTCAGGGCAAAGCCGAAGACGGCACCTTACCTTCAACTGGAAGTGTCGGCTGGCGAAGCCCGGCAGGAAGCAGCTAGACTGGATAAAAAAGGGGCTATTAAGCAAGCCCGCCTCCTTGAGTATCTGGCGCAACATAATAAGCCGGTGCCCTGGGCAGAAGCAAGGCAGAATGCCAAATGTGAAAAAGTAGTAGCTGATGCCCTGGTCAGAAAGGGCATGGTCACATTTCAGCAGGTCAAGGTAACCCGCGAGCCGATTTCATATGCTGATATAACCCCCTCCCAGCCGCTGACACCTACCGCCGCCCAGAACTCAGCCCTTGAGGCGATTAAATCCGCCCTGGCTAAGGGCAATGCCCAGACCTTTCTCCTTCACGGGGTTACCGGCAGTGGCAAGACCGAGGTCTATCTCCAAGCCCTGGCTGAGGTGATAGGGCGGGGGAAGCGGGGGATTGTCTTGGTCCCCGAGATCGCCCTCACCCCGCAGACTATAGAAAGATTTGCCTCCCGTTTCCCCCACAGGGTGGCGGTGCTACATTCCAGGCTCTCTCTGGGTGAGCAGTTTGACGAGTGGCAGCGGATAAGGGACGGGGAGTTTGATGTCGTTATCGGTCCCCGGAGCGCCATCTTTGCCCCCCAGCCCGACCTCGGTCTCATCGTTATTGATGAGGAGCATGAGTGGAGCTACAAACAGGCGGATAAATCGCCCCGCTACCATGCCCGCGATGTAGCCCTAAAACTGGCTGAGCTGAGCGGAGCCGTGGTCGTTCTGGGTAGTGCCACCCCGGATGTGGAGAGCTTTTACCACGCCCGGCAGGGGGACTATCGTTTGCTCCAGCTTCCGCAGCGGGTTACCCCCCGCGCCCCCGGTGAAGACTCGGCACTGCCCGGGGTTGAGGTAGTTGACCTGAGGGAGGAGCTAAAGGCGGGGAACAGGAGCCTCTTCAGCCGCTCCCTGTCCCAGGCTATGGGTAAGGCGGTGGCAAAGAGGGAGCAGGTCATCCTTTTTCTCAATCGGCGGGGCGGGGCTAGCTTTGTCCAGTGCCGCAGTTGTGGCTTTGTCCTTGCCTGCCGGCGCTGTGACGTCCCCCTCGCCTATCACCCCACTGAGGACACACTGGTTTGCCACCAGTGCAATTATAAAATGGCGCTCCCTGAAGCCTGCCCCCGCTGTAAGAGGCGGGGGATGAAATTTCTGGGCATCGGCACTCAGAAGCTGGAGCAGGAGGCGAGGCAGGGCTTCCCCCGGGCCAGACTGCTGCGCTGGGATAGCGATGCTACCCGGGGCAGGCATTCCCACGATGAAATATTGGGCAAATTCCGCCGCCACCAGGCTGATATTCTTATCGGCACCCAGATGATTGCCAAGGGCTTGGACTTACCCCTGGTTAC
>CAZUHO010000022.1:9716-10203 GCA_964620725.1 uncultured Dehalococcoidales bacterium | reverse complement strand
ATAAAGTTGCGCATTGATAATTTAACGGGAATCATTCTGGCTTATTTTAGCATAATTTGGGGGTTATTTATCATCTCAGGGGTTGACAGATAGGGGAATTAGTGGTAAAACGGAGGTAAGTAATTTGCCATTTGTGGACTTTAGTCACAAGTGGAGGTTAATCATAGGTAAAAATAGGAGAGTCGCTTTCACAAAGGGGGTATATAAAGTGAGAAAGACTATATCTATCCTGTTCGCCCTGGTGCTGGCGCTTGGCCTGTGCCTGATGACGGCAGTGCCGGTGAGCGCACAGAGCGCAAACTTTGTCCCAAACACTGGTCCTGTTGGCACTACCATAGCGGTGACAGGAGCAGGCTGGGCAGCGGGTGAGGCTATCAACTCCGCTACCGTTGGTGGCGTAGTAGCAGTAGATACCCTGGTAGTTGATGGCGGTGGTGCTCTAACGGGCAACATCGTTGTTCCCGCCCAGGCGGCTGGACTCAAAGAC
>CAZUHO010000022.1:0-9616 GCA_964620725.1 uncultured Dehalococcoidales bacterium | reverse complement strand
CATCACCGGGACTACCAGCGGTGCCCAGACCTTCGTCGGTGCCTTCACGGTGACAGACGCCACAGCAATCTTTGTCCCAATCGCTGGTCCTGTTGGCACTACCATAGCGGTGACAGGAGCAGGCTGGGTGGCGAGTGATACCATTGCCGTTGGTGCCGTTACCGTTGGCAGCGTAGTAGCAACGCACACCCTGGTAGTTGATGGCGCTGGTGCTCTAACGGGCAACATCGTTGTTCCCGCCCAGGCGGCTGGACTCAAAGACATCGTCATCACCGGGACTACCAGCGGTGCCCAGACCTTCGTCGGTGCCTTCACGGTGACAACCATTGACCACTACGCGGTATCAGCTATTGTTTCACCGGTAGGCGCCACCGTGCCGTTTACTGTCATCATCCAGGCCCGGGATGCGTTTAACAATAATATCACGGTGGGTCCCGAGGCTGCTGAAAATATCACCATCACCCTTGGCAAGCCGGATGCCGGGGCAACGCCAACCTCAACCGCCACCGTCGCTGGTGTAGCCGCAGTGAGCATGACAATGACGGTGCCCCAAACTTTTGGACAGAGCATCACCTTTACCGGAGTTACCTCAGGTAAGACAGGCACTTCTATGCTCTTTGATGTCGCCGTTGTCTCGGGTGGAGGAGGAGCCCCATCTCCCTCTGGAGAGGGTTTCGTGAACATTAGTTATTTCCTCGATCCGGCAGGCAGAGCTACTGTTGTCATAACCCTTACCTCTACCAATGGTCTGGTCACCATGAATATTCCTTCGGGGACGCTGGTGCTTGATGCCCAGGGCAACCCCTTGACCAATATACAAATCGTAGTCCTTTCCACTCCGCCACCCCCTCCAGGCTATGTCTTGGTTGGTCGTGCCTATGACTGCCTGCCTGACGGGGCTACCTTCCAGCCAGCCATGACACTGACCTTCAGGTATTACGAGCCGAGTGTACCCCGGGGCGCCAATGAACAGGATTTGGTTCTTGCCTACTGGGATGGCGAGCAGTGGGTAAACTTGCCAACCACCGTTGATGCCGTAGCCAATACCGCTACTGTTGAGGTAACACACTTTACCCCGTTTGCCCTGCTGATAGAAGTCCCGCAAGAGGAAGCTCCACCGGAGGGAGCCCCACCGGAGGAAACTCCGCCAGAGGGAACCTCACCGGAAGCCGAACCACTAAACATCTGGATAGTGGTTGGGATTATAGCCGCAGTAATAGTGTTGGGCTTGATTATCTTCATGCTGGTTAGAAGGAGGGCGTAAAGGCGTACCTCAGCGAAAAGCTGGGGAAAGAGATTTTAGAGAGGGGTTAAAAGCCCCTCTCTTTTATTACATCCCCCTTTTGGCTTGACGCCTTTGCCACCCCCGATTAGAATGAAACCATGTTTGAGGTCCTTACCGAAAAGCTGGCTAAGGTATTTCGGGGGCTGAGCAGCCGGGGCAAGCTCAGCGAGAAGGATATTGACGAAGCCCTGCGCCAGGTGCGGATGGCCCTGCTTGAGGCAGATGTAAATTTTAAGGTGGTCAAGGATTTTATCAGCAGGGTGAGGGAGCGTTCTATCGGCGCTCAGGTAATGGAGAGCCTGACCCCAGCCCAGCAGATAGTTAAAATCGTCAACGAGGAGCTTATTAAGACGCTGGGCGAGGGGCAGAGCCGCCTGGAGACCTCGCCCCACCCCCCTTCGGTAGCCATGGTGGTGGGGTTGCAGGGCTCGGGCAAGACCACTACCTCCGCCAAGCTAGCCCTCCACCTGAAACACTCAGGGCAGCGCCCGCTCCTGGTTGCCGCCGATAACCGCCGGCCGGCGGCTATAGAGCAGCTGGTTACCCTGGGCAAGCAGCAGGATATTCCCGTTTATAGTGAAAATGTCAGTGTTGGCAGTAAGGACGTCTGTGCCCATGCCCTGAACAAGGCGAAGGAGCTAGCCGCTAGCTGGGTTATAGTTGATACCGCCGGGCGGATGCATATAGACGAGCCAATGATGGCGGAGCTGGCTCAGCTCAGGGAGAAACTAAAGCCCGTCGAAGTCCTGCTGGTGGTTGATGCCATGACCGGGCAGGATGCGGTGCGGATGGCGGAGGAGTTCAACTCCCGGCTGGGCTTGACCGGGCTTATCCTGACCAAGATGGATGGGGATGCCCGTGGTGGGGCGGCTCTTTCCATCCGCTGGGTTAGCGGGGTGCCCATAAAGTTTATCGGTATCGGGGAGAAGGCTGACGCCTTTGAACCGTTTTACCCCGACCGTCTGGCATCGCGGATTCTGGGTATGGGTGACGTGCTCACCTTCATTGAGAAGGCGGAGAAGACCTTCGGTGAGCGGGGGGTCAAGGAGCTGGAAAAGAAGGTGCGAACCGCCAGCTTCAATCTGGAGGACTTCCTATCCCAGCTAGAGGAAATACAGAAGATGGGTTCCATTGACCAGCTGGTAGAAATGTTACCCGGCGGCTCACAGCTAGCCAGCCAGTTGCCGGCGGGTATGGAGGAGAGGCAGCTGAAGAAGGTTGAGGCGATGATACTTTCCATGACCCCTGAGGAGCGGCGCAACCCGGATATCATTGATGGCAGTCGGCGGCGGCGCATTGCTAAGGGGAGTGGGGTAAAACCCCAGGATATAAATCAGCTGCTTAACCAGTTCCACCAGATGCAGAAGCTAATGAAGATGGGTATGGGCGGTAAGCTGCCCAAAAATCTAAGGGGGATGTTCGGGTAGGCTGTAGTACCTTCCCCCACCCCCCTTTAAACTTATGTTTTTCTTCCCACCCAGCCCGCCCTATGGGGCTTTGCCCTTAATCCTCTGTTTTCCCCACCCGCCCAAAAAGGTTTCACCTCTTTATAATCTCCTTGCCCCACCCCTTAGGGGAGGGAAAATTACAGGATAATCCGCATACGCCCCAATGAGGGAGGGTAAGAAGCTGAGCCTAACGGGTGGGTGGGTATGGGAAATATAACCTGGGGGTGGGGGCGTTATTCCAGGTAGTCCTTTAACCTTCGGCTTCGGCTGGGGTGGCGTAGCTTGCGCAGTGCCTTAGCCTCAATCTGGCGGATTCTCTCTCTGGTTACATTAAACTCCTTGCCCACTTCCTCCAGGGTTCGGCTTCGCCCGTCCTCAAGCCCGAACCTTAGCTGGAGGACCCGTTGCTCGCGGGGGCTGAGGCTGGAGAGCACGGAATCAATCTGTTCCTTAAGCAGTTGCCTGGAGGCAGCGTCAGCCGGGGGCAGGGTATCGCGGTCTTCGATAAAGTCGCCCAGGTGGCTGTTTTCCTCCTCACCCATAGGGGATTCAAGCGATACCGGCAGTTGCGATACCTTGACTATCTCCCCCACCTTTTCCGGGGGTATTTCCAGTTCCTTGCCGATTTCCTTGCTGGTGGGCTCCCGCCCGTATTCCTGAGCCAGACGGCGGCTTACCCGTAGCAGTTTATTGATGGTCTCAACCATATGAACCGGGATGCGAATCGTCCGCGCTTGGTCGGCGATAGAGCGGGTGATGGCCTGGCGAATCCACCAGGTGGCGTAGGTGCTGAATTTATAACCCTTGCGGTAGTCGAATTTCTCCACGGCTCTAATCAGCCCGATATTCCCCTCCTGAATGAGGTCAAGGAGCGACATGCCCCGTCCGATGTGCTTCTTGGCCACGCTGACCACCAGGCGGAGGTTGGCTTCAATGAGATGTTTCACTGACT
The DNA here is from genome assembly GCA_964620725.1 of uncultured Dehalococcoidales bacterium. Lineage (GTDB taxonomy): Bacteria > Chloroflexota > Dehalococcoidia > Dehalococcoidales > BS750m-G39 > CAVTZP01. The sequence continues at coordinate 5,931 of CAZUHO010000022.1, read as the reverse complement.
TTTCTGCCTCATACTCGATATTATCCAGGTAGGCTTGGAGCTCCTTATCATACCTCCGGATTGATTTGATGAACTTAGTTGATGTCATCAGGGTCTCTATCTCAGCCGCAGAGACCTTATCTCCGATAGCATCAAGGATTTCCTTCGGTAGTATATTGATATTTAGTGACAGTTCGATGACGAGCGCCTCGGTTTCGGGTATGGATTTTTTGGTATGGCGAGAAATTGCCAGGATTAGTTGTGGGCTTATCTCGATATCAATGCTGGCCCGCAATTTGGCGGTGGAGATTTCCTCGACAAAGCTGCCAGACGGCTTCTGTTTGAGGTGTTTTTGAAGGGTACGGATGACGGAGGCAGACTCGGATAGCTCCTGAAGTACAGTGAGTAATATTTCAGTTGCCGATGGCTCCCGCCCGTGCTTCTGGAGGTAGCCCAGCTTGATTTCCCTTACGCGCCTGCCTTCCTCCATCTTTCTGGCCAGTTCCCTTTCTTCCTCAGCGGTGAGGAGGGGCACCCGGCCAATTTCATGAAGGTACATGCGAACGGGGTCGTCGGCTACCTCCTGCTCCTCCACGTGTCCCAGTGGTGTTTCCGCCTCTAAATCTGGCTTCGACTCGGGTTTTTCAATCTCAAGGTGTCTCGCCTCATGCCAGAGCGCGTCTGGTTCAATTGCCTCTTCACTCTCCTCGTCCTCATCAGATTCGGGGAAGAGACTGCGCAAATCAGCCGTTTCCTCTTCGTCAGCGTCTAGCCGCTCATCAGATGGCGTCTTTTCCTCGTCTTTATCTGGACTATCTTCACCATGCCGCTGGCTCATCACCTTACCCCTCTTTGTCCTAATTTTATCCGATTTTTTTGAGCTAAGACCTCAGCCAGCTGGGTATTGGCCGTAATATCCAGCTCCTTGAGCTTAGCCAGCTCCGCCGCCCCGCCCCCTGATTCAGCTTCCAGGGCTAATACCTCCCCTGTTTTCCTTATCAGGCTGCGGTAGTATTTTTCCCGCAAATCAAGGGCACACTCAGCATACTTTTGCTCTATTTTATCACTTAATAACTGCCGGGTTAGCAAGGATTCAAGATGCTCGTGAATTTCAGGCCCAAGTTTTTCTTTTACTGATTCTATTTTATCACTCTGCTTCCAGGCAATAAAGATTTCACGGTTTTCGCTGTTCTCAAAGTATTCAGGCAGGAGCTCCTGAGCGCTATTCTTAAGCTCCGGGTGCTGCAGGAGTAATTCCAGGCAGTATTCTTCTTTCGGGCTGGAAAGCAGGGGTTGGCTAATTGCGGGAGCCTCGAGCTTTAGTGGTTTAATTCTAGCTTGCTTGGGCCTGATTCTGGCTAGAGCCGCTTCAATGCTCTTCTCGCTGACCTTGAGCAGTTGCGCCAGCTTTTGCAGGTAGTGTGCCTGGCGTATCGGGTTTTTTATCTCGGCGACGATGGGCAGGAGCTTATCCACGGCTTGGGATTTTCCGCTGGCTTTGGTCAGGTCAAGCTCGGCGGTGACCATATTGAAGGTATAATCAACTATGGGCAAAGCCTCTTCTATCAGCTTTTGCCAGGCTTTGGCATCCTCTTTAATAACGTTATCGGGGTCTTGGCCCCGGGGCATGATGATAACCTTCACCTCGGCATCAAGGGTATTTTCGTAGCCCACCGCCCGCAGTGTGGCTTCGTTTCCAGCGGCGTCGGCATCGAGGGCGAAGGCAGTATTCTTGCTCAGCTTCTTTAGAATGCTGACCTGTTTCTCGGTAACCGAGGTCCCCATTGAGGCAACCACGTTGCTAAAACCGTTCTGGTGGGCGGTGATGACATCCATGTAGCCCTCGACGATTATGGCCAAGTCTTGCTGCCTGATGGCATCTTTAGCCAGGTTTATGCCGTAAAGGGTGCCGCTCTTGTCAAAGAGCGGCGTCTGTGGCGAATTAACGTATTTGGGCAGCGAGTCGTCAAGCACCCTTGCCCCGAAGCCGGTAATACGCCCTCTGGAGTCGGGTATGGGGAAAATTAGGCGGTTGCGGAAGCGGTCGTGGCTTTTTCCTCCCTCCCCCTCAGCTATCAGGCCGGCGCTCAGCAGTTCAGCCTCGGTGTAGCCTTTGTTTATAAGGTGCTGCTTGAGGGCTTCCCACTTGTCAGGGCTGTAGCCGAGCTGGAAGTCGGCGATGGTCTTTTCTGATAAGCCTCTTTTCAGGAGATAAGCCTTTGCCTTTTTTGCCGCTGCAGAATTGAGCTGGCTGTGGAAGTACTGGGCGGCGGCTTCGCTGAGCTCGTATAGCTTCTGTCTCTCCTTGCTCTCGCCCCCCGGTTCAAATTTTGAGGGTATGGTAACCCCCGCCCTCTGGGCAAGCAACCTCAATGCCTCGCCGAAGTCAATGCCCTGCTTTTTCATAACAAAGGAGAAGACATCACCGCCGGTGTTGCAGGCGCCGAAGCAGTGCCAGCTCTGTTGCTCGGGGTAAACAAAGAACGATGGGTTTTTTTCGGAGTGGAAGGGGCATAGCGCCCGGAAGGTGCGCCCGGCTTTGGTCAGCTTGGTGTACTGGCCGACCACATCTACGATGTCTATCCTCTGTTTTACCTCGTCAATAACGCTCATTTTAGTATTTTGTGACCCTATCCCCTTTATCCCTTTACTATCTTATACAACAGGCGACAACCAAAATCAAATTTCAACTGTATACGCATTTAGTTTAGCAAATGCTCAAGGGTCAGTGAAACTGAAGAGTTCTCGTGCCAATAAGCGACGATTCATCTCTCATAACGGTGCAGCTACTACTTATTCAGAGTTGACGGGATTCGCGTAAACACATCTGAAAGAGCCTATTTGAGGAACTGGGGTAACAATAGGTAGAACTTTTGAACTAGCATTTAGCCTGACTATTTAGCCCAATAGCTATCATTGAAGATAATTGTAACAGCAAGGTGTGTAGTCTGCGACTCTAAAGCAGGATAAAATCGTGAGACTTACTATGTCCTGAAACCAACAAAACGCCCTATTGTTCAATTTTTGTCTTATTTGAAGTCACTAGCTCTGGGAGGCTACTGGAGTTGCCAAAAGCTGACTAGCTGCTCGAAATCGATAAGTCCACTCTCGGCTATGTTGACAACGTCTATTCCTGCCTCGAATGCTGCTGCTACTGGGTTTAGACCGCCGAGTAACACTATGCCAACTCGATTTAGCCCCACCGCAATTTGGCAAATTGGCTCGCTAGTATTGCCCAGGGCATAAACCCCACCAATGCCAGCCTCCTTGAGTATGGTTATCTTTTCCTCAACGGTCGCTCTTGATCGAGCTGGTATTTCACGGAAATTAGCCAGTATTTTACCATTGCCGCTCTTAGCCGCCTGGCTAACGCCGGTCATGCCGGCGCGAATATACTGCTCAGAGGGGTCAAGAGATGTGCCGGAGTAGTTGATTATGGCAGTAAAGCGCTTCGGCTTTGACTCTCTAATTTCAAGAACTCCTCCAAACCTGGAGTCTATAGGGACACCAGCCTTAAGAAGCACTCCATTTATAACCACGCTACAAACCGTAGCCAAGCCGATTTTCCCGCTCGGGACAACCACAGAGCCAACCTTTTCTCCTTCAGATGCTACCGCCACCAGTTCGCTGACACAAATTCCAGCCTTGAATACATCACTCATCGCTGCCAGTGCCTCTTTGAAGTTATCTTTGTCGATGAGTGATGTATTTACCGGAATTTGCCCTGTTCGTTTCTGAGGGTCAAAGGTGGTGTTGAAGGCTAACATCTCAAGCTTGTCAAGTATGAAACCGACCTGTTCCGGTGCCAGTGCCACCCTGAGCTCTTCGAGCCCTTGGGGGGTAATCATTCTGCCATCACGACCCAGCGGCTGGGTATAACCGCGCTCATCGGTTATTCTCAGGTGGTATCTAACTGCTCTCTCGCTCAGAAAGATTCCGTGGCGCTCAAGCTCCCGAGCAATGGTAATTGACCCTAGCGGCTCGGAGGACTCACTTAACACCTTAAGGATGGATACTATTTTCCTTTCTGTGTCAGAACTGGCACCCTGCACCATGCCAACCTCTTTTAGCTTTCAAAGATAATCTGGTGCCATTATACCACTCCCTTGGCAAGCTGGATAGTAGGATTCCACTTGCCTTTGGTGCCACAATCATTCGTAGCTCCTGAACCGGCGACGAGTACCCCCATAACCAACAAGTAAACTAAGAGTGTGGCTATCCCCATGCCCGTCATGGCGACCCTCGAGAACGTCTATTGCTTCTTCCCGGTAGGCGTCCATTAGATAGGGGATGCCGGTGACCCTGGCACACTCCTCAGTGAGGGACATGAGCTCATGCCGGGTGATTGCCGGCACACTAAAGCATCTGGCTCCTGCCATCAACTGTTGCAACCCAACCTTTATCTTTTCAGCGTAGCTATAGATTCCAACAGCACCTAGAGGGATGTTCTTCATTTCGCCAGCGCCAATTAGATTTTTGACATCCTCGTAGCAGACGAATATCTCCTCCACGGTTGAACCAAATTGCTTGACTGTATGGGGCAACTTCTCATCTTTTAGCCACTGCTGGATATTCTTGCCGACCATGCCCGGAATCATCAAAGCCCGCCCCATGCATACTGCTCTGGTAAAGGGTGCACCTAGGGCGAGTGCCTTAAACACACCATCCTCACTGCTGAATCCGCCGGCAAAGGCAATATCAGGTACACGCTCGCCACTATCTGCCAGCTTTTTGCTGAACTCGTAGGCGGCGGCATGCAGGTAGAGACTGGGTATGCCCCATTCCTCCATCATTCGCCAGGGGCTCATGCCAGTACCACCGGGGGCACCGTCTATGGTAAGCAGGTCGATTTTGGCCTTTGACCCCCACTTGATAGCCATGGCCAGTTCACGCAGGCTGTAGGCTCCCGTTTTTAGGGTAATTCTTTCGAATCCCATATTTCTTAAGCGCTCAACCTCAGCGTAAAAACTTTCTTCATCGATAAAGCCAAGGCGGCTGTGGCGTTCAAATTCCTTAAGCGCACCGTCTTTAAAGGCAACCTGTGTAACGGGGTCTGAAGGGTCTGGAGTAACAATGTAGCCGCGCTTCTGGAGTTCCAATGCCCGCTCTAGGCTATTGACCTTAATCTCGCCACCGATACACTTAGCACCTTGTCCCCACTTCAATTCGATAGTCTTTATTCCGTGCTTCTTTATGATGTATTCGGCTACACCCAAGCGCGTATCCTCTACATTCATCTGAACCAGGATTTCGCCATACCCCTGTTGATAGCGGCGATAAATTTCAATGCGACGGTCCATATCCGGTGATGAAGTGACTTTGCCCTTTGAGTCAAGCTTAAGCTGGGGGTCAATGCCACAAACGTTTTCACCACAGACTATGGTAATTCCGCTGATGGCAGCGCCAATAGCGAAATGCTCCCAGTTTTTGCGGGCTATCTCTGTAGAGCCCAGAGCGCCAGTAAAGATAGGCACCTTCATCTTGACCTTGGTGTCCCAGCCATATTCGGTCTCTGTGTTAACCACGGGGAAGGTGGCGTTATCAGAATTCCCAACTACGCCGGGCGGTAACCCTTTGGCACCGAAGGCATATCCCTGGATATTGAAGTGCGAGTAGTCAACTGGATAATCCTTGTCACCTCCGGCAGTAACGTCACCAAAAGGCCCCGGGTAGAGTAGTTCCCGCCCGCGGAAGGTTGCTTTGAACACCTCGCAGTTTCCGGTACAGCCGTCGATACAGCGGGTGCAGAGGCCACTCATGGGCACTACACTTTTGGAACGATTGGCGGTCCTGGTAGCATCATTTGAATTTGGTCTTTGAAGATTCATTTTCTTTCCTCCTCTTTTTGGGATAGTTTTCCTTTCCCTTTTGTTTTATCCAGAAAGCACAGGGCGCTACGGCTCTGTGGGTCAGCAACCACCTTAGCGTAAGCGCCTTTAGCTACTGAAGGCA
>CAZUHO010000021.1:0-10637 GCA_964620725.1 uncultured Dehalococcoidales bacterium | reverse complement strand
GTCTGGCCATGCACAATGAAGGGCCGCTTGGTCCGGGATTTACCAGTTACCTTATCTGGGCAATAACTGAAGATGAACTAATCTCAGTACATAGTGTTTCCAGCGAATTTTCGGCCTTTCCAGAACAAGCCTATCTTTCCTATGCTGAGAGCTATAGCCTGGTTGAATACCTTATTTACACTTACGGTCAGGAGAAGATGCTTGAGCTGCTGAATACCTTTAGAGAGGGCAGCGGCTACGATGATGCCCTGGAAGGGGTCTACGGCTTTGATACGGACGGTCTGGATAGCTTATGGCGGGACTATGTTACCGATAAGTACCAGTCGGCGGCGGAAGAGAAGGGGATGCATCCGGCAGTGGTCGCTGTAATAGTGGTACTGGCTATAGGGCTTCTCGTGGCACTTGGTTTGGTAATAAGAAGGCGGGCACGGAGAAAAATCCGGTGAAGAAATCATTCACCATTCATGATTTGCCCCTCTCCGAGCGACCCAGGGAGAGGCTGCAAAAGCTGGGGGTGGAAGCCCTGTCGGCGCAGGAGATTTTAGCCGTGATTCTGGGGCGGGGTGTTTCCGGCGAGTCGGTGATGGTAACCGCCCAGAGGCTCCTCTCCCGGTTTGGCAGTCTCAAGGGTCTTGCTCAAGCCTCAGTTGAGGAACTATCTCAGGTGAGGGGGATTGGTCTGGCCAAGGCGACTCAGATTAAGGCTGCCTTTGAACTGGCTAGCCGCGTGGACGGTTATACCGAGGCTGGGGACAAGCTGGTAGTCAAGACCCCTGAGGATGTAGTTAGCTTGATTAGGAGCCGGCTGAAGGGTAAAAAGAAGGAGTATTTCCTCGCCATCCTGCTTGACACCAGAAGCCAGCTGATAAAAATTGCCGAAATCTCAGTTGGCAGCCTGGATAGTAGCATCGTTCATCCCAGGGAGGTTTTTAAGGAGGCAATATCAGCCAGCGCCGCCTCGGTTATCTTCGCCCACAACCACCCCTCGGGCGACCCTGAAGCCTCAGAAGATGACATAAATCTGACCAAGAGGCTGGCTAAGACGGGGGAGATTGTGGGCATAGACGTCTTAGACCATATCATTATCGGTGATAAAGAATACCTTAGCCTGAAGCGAGAGGAGCTATTTTGAGAAGAAGAATAATAATAATTATATTTGCCCTCGTGGCGGCAATCTTGGTATGCGGCGGGATTGTTGTTGCCTACCAGTTTTGGCCATCATCCACCGGGGCAGTTCTTAACCTCTATGGTCAAGACCCCTATACCCTTGACCCGGCGCTCTCCAGCGAGATGACCTCCCACGAGTATATCATGCAGCTATTCAGCGGGCTGGTCTGCTTTGGTGATAACCTGGAGCCGGCGCCGGATATTGCTAAGTCGTGGCAGGTCAGCGATGACGGCATGACTTATACCTTCTACCTCAGGCACGATGTTAAATTTCACGACGGCAGGCGGCTCACGGCTGAGGACTTTAAGTATTCCTGGGAGCGTGCCTGCAACCCGCAGACCGGCTCTCTGACGGCGTCTACCTATCTCGGCGATATTGTCGGGGCGGGGGAGGTTTTATCCGGTGCAACCAGTGAGATTAGCGGGGTTAAGGTCATAGACGATTATACCCTTGAGGTAACTATAGATGCGCCCAAGTCTTACTTCCTCTCCAAGCTGACCTATCCCACCACCTTTGTTGTTGACCGGGCAGATGTGGAGGAGGGAGGGGAGTGGTGGCGCGCTCCCAACGGCACCGGTCCCTTCCGCCTTGAGCAGTGGCAGGAGAGTGAGCTGGTTGTTCTGGAGAAGAATGAGCTTTATTACGGAGAGATAGCCAAGGTAAATCAGGTTGTCTTTCACCTGTGGGGTGGGAGGCCGGTGAATATGTATGAGACGGGTGAGATAGATGTTGCCAGCGTCTATCTTTATTATATTGAGAAGGTTACCGATGAAACCGGCCCCTTTTATCTAGATTTAGAGGTTGTGCCTGAGCTGAGCTTTTTCTATGTCGGTTTTAACACCACCAAGCCCCCCTTTGACGACGCCAACATCCGCCGAGCCTTCTCCCAGGCGATTGATAAGGATAAGCTGGTCTCTCTGATGTTCAAAGATATGGTGCAGCGGGCGGATGGTATCCTGCCGCCGGGAATGCCCGGATATAATGAGGAACTGGTGGGCTTGGACTATGATGTTGATGGGGCAAAAGAGCTAATTGCCAATTCCAGTTATGGCGACGTATCCGCCTTACCCCCCATTACCATCACCACCATGGGCTGGGGAGGGCTAATCTCTCAGGAGCTTGAGGCTATCGTTTATCAATGGCGGGAGAACCTGGGGGTAGAGGTAAGGGTAAGGCAGATAGAACCGGAGAGGTTCCTCTATAACCTCATGGAAGAGAAGGACGAGATGTTCTGCACGGGCTGGATTGCTGACTACCCCCACCCCCAGGACTTTCTGGACGTTTTATTTCACAGCGGCGCTGAGATTAACTATGGTGAGTACAGTAACCATGAGGTAGATGCCCTGCTGGACAGTGCCGGGGTGGAGCAAGACACTGAATTGAGCTTAGCCCTGTATCAGCAAGCCGAGCAAAAACTGGTTGAAGAAGCTGCCTGTCTGCCCTTATATTTCGGGCAGAGTTATATTTTGGTTAAGCCCTATGTTAAGGGGTGTGACCTGAACCCCTTGGGTTTTACCAAGCTAAATGAGGTCTCGGTTGAGTCTCACTAGATAGGCTGGCGGAGGGGGTGGGATTCGAACCCACGGCTCCGATATCTCGGAGCAACGGTTTTCAAGACCGTCACCATAAACCACTCGGACACCCCTCCCCGCTTCAAATTCTACCTCAAAACAGCCGGAGGGGCAACGGCTGCTAACATTAGCTGTCTCTAGCTCTTCTGTACTGATTTAATATAGGCGCTGAAATTGCGTTTCATCTCGGCTATATGGTCGCCGCCGAACTTCTCCATCGTTGCCTCCCCTAGGACCAGAGCCAGCATTGCCTCCGAGATAACCCCGGCTCGGGGAACGGCGCAGACATCCGACCTCTCCATTTTGGTCGGCACCGGGCGGTGACTGGCAATATCTACGGTCTTGGTCGCCGCCCCCGGGGTTGATAGCGGTTTGTGGTAAACACGGCAGACGATGTCCTCGCCGTTACTCATGCCGCCTTCTACCCCACCCATATTGTTGGTCTTACGGCTGAAGCGCTTGCCCTTGTAGCTAATCTGGTCCTGGAACTCGGAGCCGCTCGTAGCCGCTCCAGCAATGCCATTGCCTATCTCCACCGCCTTCACCGAGGGGATGCTCATCAGGGCTTGGGCAATCCTGCCGTCAAGCCGGCGGTCGTAGTGCATGAAACTCCCCAGCCCCACCGGTACACCATTGGCCATAACCTCCACCACCCCACCCAGGGTATCTTTTCTGGCGCGAGCCTGAAGGATTGCCCGCCTCATTTTCTGGGACGTTTTTAGGTCAAGGCACCTTGTATCGGGGTCAGCGGCAAAGACTTTAGCCACCTCTTCAAAGGCGTAGTCGTGGCGGGTCAGCTTTACCCTTCCTATCTGGACGGTGTGGCTGGCTATCCTGACGCCAAGTTCCAGCAGCAGTTTCCTAATGATTGCCCCCGCCATAACCCTGCCTACTGTTTCTCTGGCGCTGGCTCTCTCCGAGACATTTCTTATATCGTCCTGACTATATTTTAGAGCACCAGCCAGGTCGGCATGCCCGGGACGGAGGGTGGTCACCTCGGCTGCTGGCTTTTTGGTCTCCTCAATTCTCATCTCGTCCTGCCAGTTAGCGAAGTCCAGGTTTTTGACTATCAGCGTAATCGGGCTGCCCAGCGTCCTGCCATATCTGATGCCGGAGAGGATTTCCGCCCTGTCTTCTTCAATTTCCCCCCTCCCCCCGCGCCCGAAATCGGAATGCCTCCGTTTCAGGTCTTTATTAATGTCCTCAAGGCGGACCTTAACCCCGGCGGGCATCCCTTCAACAATGGTTACGCAGGCAGGGCCGTGAGATTCACCCGCGGTCAGAATGCGTAGCATTTTCACCTCCTTCCAGGGCTTTAGTCAGGGCGGACTCTATGATGGATAAAGGGGGCTGTTGTCCGGTAAATAGTTCAAACTGCATCGCTGCCTGGTAGAGCAGCATCTTATACCCGTAGATAACAGCACACCCCTTTTCCCTGGCTTCAGCCAACAATTTTGTCTCCCTGGGATTATAGACAATATCAAAGACGGTGAGCCGGTTATGGAGAATGTCTTTGGGAATTATCGATTCGTTTGTCTTAGGCCACATCCCCACCGAAGTGGCATTTATCAGGATATCAGCCGAGGCAATCTCGTTGAGCCTATCCATACCCCCGAAGTCCTCGGCATCAAGCATTTCACCCAGCCTCTTTGCTTTCTCCTCGGTCCGGTTTAGTATCACCAGCTTGGCTCCGCCCCTCTTCAGTCCCAGGGCGATGGCGGTAGCCGCCCCGCCGCCGCCGACAAGGACTGCCCTCTTGCCTTCGAGAGGAGTCGCCTCCTCCAGCGCTTTCACTGCCCCGTGATAGTCGGTGTTGTAGCCGGTTAGGACGCCGTCGTTATTGACCATGGTGTTGACGGCACCGGTCGCTAGGGCGAGCTGGTCAATCTCATCAACATATTCTATAGCTATGGTTTTATAGGGCATGGTAATGCTTGCCCCCCTGATGCCCAGCCCCCTTATGCCCGCTATTGCCTGCTTGAAGTCCTTGACCAAGAAGGGCAGATAGACGTAGTCAATGCCCAGCGCCTGATAGCCGGCATTGTGAATCAATGGGGAGAGGGAGTGCTCAATCGGGTCGCCGATAAGGCAGCAGACTTTCTTCAGCGCTTTTATGATGGCTCCGGCTGCTTCCTCCGGTGTTTTGTTTTCGGTGTCAACAATCGAGTCGGCGGCTTGCTGGTAGAGTGCCTTTCGCTCAGCTAGCGTCATTTCCATATCTCCTCGCTGGGTTTTGCCCACAAGCAGCGGTCTTTCGCTATCATCTCCGATGCGCTCAAGTAGTGTATTAACGCCGGCTTTGAGCCAGACCATTATCCCGTTTTTCTTAAGTTGGGCGATATTTTTCTCTCTGGTTACCACCCCACCGCCACTGGCATTGATGATATTATCTCGCCCCGCCACCTCGCTGGTTACCTCCTCTTCTATATCCCTGAACTTTTCCCAGCCGTATTTTTCCACAATCTCAGCAATAGTAAGTCCCGCTTTCTGGGCGATTAGCTCGTCTATCTCAACCAGCTCTCTATCTAGCTTTCGGGCTAGAATCCTGCCCACCGTTGTCTTCCCCGAGCCCCTCATGCCGATGAGAATAATGTTCATGATAGCTCCTGGGTCTTTGCCCCCAGCCTTTTCAGGTCGGCAAAGAATCGGGGGTAGGACTTGCTGACCGTCTCGGCACCGTTAATAATAGAACCACCTCCGGCGAAGAGGGCGGCGATAGCAAAACTCATCGCCATGCGGTGGTCGGCGTGGGCTTCAATTTCAGCCCCCCTGGGCTTGCCCCCATAGACTACCATTGTATCATCGGTAATATCGATTTTTATTCCCATCCTGCCCAGCTCCGCCGCCGTGTTGCTTATTCTGTCGGTCTCCTTGAAGTGCAGGTGAGCGATATTGGTCATTTCCGTTTTGCCGCTGGCGTAGGCGGCAACAACCGCCACCGTCTGCACAAGGTCAGGATAATCACCCATATCTATAGTGATGCCGCTAAGCTCCTTGTTGCGGGAAATCTTAGCCTGCTCTTCTTGATAATCAACGGAACACCCCATTTTGGCGAGGATATTGAGAAGATGCTTGTCGCCCTGCACGGAATCAGTTTTCAGGTTTTTTACCGTTACCGGCTTGCCGCCGATAGCGCCGGCGGCGAAGAGATAGGCGGCGGAAGAATAATCACCCTCTATGCGGTAGTGCCTTGCTTTATACTCTTGCCCGCCCTTGACCAGGAATTCCTTATAGTCTTTATTTGCTGCCTCAACGCCGAAGGCTCGCATGGCATCAAGGGTTATATCTATGTATGGGCGGGAACGAAGCCCGCCGCTAATCTTGATTTTTATGCCCTCCTTGGTATGGGGGGCAATCATGAGCAGTGAGCTTATATGCTGGGAGCTTTCCTGCCCCGGTACGGTAACCTCGCCCCCGCCGAGTTTTCCCCCCTGGATTTCAACTGGCGGGTAGCCGTTATCATTTAGGGAGCGGGCATGAACCCCCAGGCTTTCCAGCGCCGATAGCAGGTCACCTATGGGGCGCTGGCGCAGGTGGCTATCGCCATCAAAGGCGACCTTGGTTTGCCCCAGAGCCGCCAGCAGGGCAACCATGCGTATAGTACTCCCTGAGTTGCCCACAAAAATCCTCTCTTTATCGGGGGCGACCCTGATTTTACCGCCGGTGCCGACAACCCTTAGCCTGTCGCCCTTGAGTTCAATATCAGCCCCCAGAGAGCGGCAGGCGTTAATGGTATAGAGGGTGTCGTCTGATAGTAGCAGGCTCTCAATTATGCTCTCGCCCGCCGCCAGCGAAGCCAGTATCACCGCCCGGTGAGTATAGCTCTTGGACGGCGGTGCGGAGACCTCGCCTGTCACTGGTGATGGCGTTATTCTTACCCTCACTGGCATTCCCCGCTCCGAATATGATTAATCAGGGCTTCAAGCCCTAATAGATAGCTCTCTGTTTTAAGTCCGCTAATCTGCTTGATAACCACGTCTGAGATAACCGATTTCTGGCGCCATTTCTCGCGGGCGTGAATATCCGAGAGATGCACCTCAACCACGGGCAGTCCGGCATCAAGGAGGGCGTCATGGAGGGAGTAGCCGTAGTGGGTCAGGGCGCCGGGGTTAATCAGGATGCCGTCAGCTTCGGCTGCTTTCTCCTGGATAAAGTCGACAAGAGCACCCTCGTGATTGGACTGGAAGAAAGCAAGCTCGCAACCCAGCGCCTTTTCTTTCTCAGCGAGTTTTTGCTCTATTGACGGCAGGGTATCGGTGCCGTAGTGTTCCGGGTCTCTCCTGCCCAGCATATTGAGATTGGGACCGTTAATCACCAAGATTTTCATCGGCATATCTCCCTTAGAACTTTTCTCACTATATTATCCGCCACCGCCTGGTTAACCACTCCCTTACCAATGTCTTTTAATAGAACCCAGCCCGTCTCACCGAGGGTCGTTTTCTTATCAAAACGGATTGTCTTAATTAAATCATCGGGGTTTATCCCCTGGCAATAAGTGGGCAAGCCGAACTTCAGCAGCATGTTTTCAATGCTCTGAACGTTGCTTCGGTCAAGCATACCCGCTTGCTCGCTTATCCTTGAAGCAGCCACCATCCCCACCGCCACCGCCTCGCCGTGGCTTAACTCTTTAAGCCTGGCGGCGGCTTCAAGGGCATGACCCACGGTATGACCAAAATTCAATATGGCTCGCTGCCCGCTTTTTTCCCTCTCGTCCACCTCTACTATGCCTGCTTTCAGACGGCTACAACGCATAACGATATCCTTTAGTTCAGGGGTAGTAAGTTTCCCCCTCTTCTGCTCAAGGAAGCGGAATAGCTCCCTGTTCATAGCCAGGGCATATTTTATTACTTCAGCCATGCCGTTCCTCATCTCGGCGGGGGGCAAAGACTTAAGGAGGGCGACATCGCCAATAATTACTTTTGGCTGGTAGAAGCTACCGACCATATTCTTCTTGCCCCCGAAGTTGACCCCCACCTTGCCCCCGATGCTGCTGTCCACCTGGGCAAGTAGAGTGGTTGGTAGCTGGATGTAATCAATGCCGCGGAGATAGGTGGCGGCGATATACCCCGCCGTATCCCCGACAACACCGCCTCCCAGGGCGCATATCAGCCCCTTGCGGTCTATATTCTTCTCCAGCAGGAATCTATACCCCCGCTCCACTTCTCTCAGGGACTTGGCTTTCTCCCCCAAGGGCAGGGTGAGCAGAAACACCTTCTTTCCCGTTGTCCTTAGTGTTGCAAGCACGCTCTGACCGTAAAGCTTCTTGACTGTAGCATCGGTTATCAGCACGAGGCTGGAGTATCCGCTGAAGTCAAAATAATCTTTAAGCTGTTTTATAATGCCCTCGCCGACAATAATGGGGCACTGCCTGGATGTTTTCAGTTTGATAATATGGCTGGCTTTCATGGGACTAAACCCTTTATCTCCTCCATTAGTTCGGCGAACTGCTCCGGGTAGAGGGACTGCATGCCGTCGGAGAGGGCGTGGGGTGGGTCGTGGTGCACCTCGACTAAGAGACCATCGGCGCCCACGGCTATCGCTCCCCTTGACAGGGGAATAACAAAGTCCCTTCGTCCCGCAGCGTGGCTGGGGTCAACGATGATGGGCAGGTGGCTGGCTTCCTTGATTGAGGGGATGGCGCTCAGGTCGAGGGTATTCCTGGTGTTGTCGGTGAAGGTGCGTATTCCCCGCTCGCACAGGATAACCTGGTTGTTCCCCTCGGAGATGATATATTCCGCCGACATCAGCAGCTCTTCGATAGTGGCCGCAAAACCGCGCTTCAAGAGGACTGGCTTTGAGGTCTGGCCGGCGCGGCGCAGCAGGGAGTAATTTTGCATGTTCCTGGCTCCAATCTGGATAATATCGGCGTATTGTTCCACGACTTCGATATTGGTGTGGTCAGTAGCCTCAGTTACGATTAACAGCCCTGTTTCCTGGCGGACCTTATCCAGTATCTTCAGCCCTTCCTCCCCCAGCCCCTGGAAACTATAGGGCGAGGTTCTGGGCTTAAAAGCACCCCCGCGGAAGACCTGGGCACCACGCTCTTTCACTATATGGGCGATGGTGAGGGCTTGCTCCTCACTTTCCACGGCACAGGGGCCAGCCATCATCACCAGTTTCCCTCCGCCAATATTAATATCGCCAATGGTGACAACCGTAGGCTGCGGCTGCGTCTCCCTGCTTACCAGTTTATAGGGTTTGGTTACGCGGATGGTATCTTTTACCCCATCCATGACCAGCAGCCGTGAATCGTCAACCGGGCCCTTGTTGCCCAGGATGCAGACTGCAGTCCGCTGGGCGCCGGGCATGGGAACGCCACGAAGCCCCATGCTCTCTATCTCACTAATGACTGCCTGCACCTGCGCTTCGGTAGCATCATTTTTCATTACCACTAACATCTCACTGTTCCTCCTTCCGTAGTTCTATTGTGCCGACCTTGCGGCTTGGACAAAAGCCTTAATTTTGTTAGCATCTTTTACTCCTTCACTCTCCACCCCGCTGGAGACATCAACCCCCCATGGTCTTAAATCGGCTATCACCTGCCCCACGTTTTCCGGGTCGAGTCCGCCGGCGATGATAACCGGGAATTTTGCCACTGCCCCTCTGGCTATCTCCCAGGCAAAGACCTTTCCGGTTCCGCCGTATTTGTTCTCAACCAGGGTGTCAAGAAGATAAACCGGTGGTCTATCCAGTTGTTGACCATCTTCCAGATGGGCTAAAAGCTCCCTCTCCCCCCAATCCGGGGGTATATGGACTGCCTTTATAAGCGGCTTTTTAATCTCCTGGCAGTACTCCCAGCTCTCATCACCGCTGAGCTGCACCCAGTCCAGCTCACAAGCGTAAGCCACCGTATTTACTGTTTCGGCGGGCATATTGACAAATACCCCGGCTACTGAAACATAATGTTTTTTGACTGCAGCCACTATCTCCCTTGCCTTCTCATAATTAACCTGGCGGGGGCTGGGGGCAAAGACCACCCCGATAAGGTCAGTCCCGGCTTCTATTGCCGCCTGGGCATAGGAGACATCGGTAATACCGCAAATCTTAATTTTGGTCAAAGTAACTCCTTTATCTTAGCCTCTACGTCGCTGGCAGTAACCAGCGCCTCGCCGATTAGCACCGCGTTGACGCCTAATTCCCGAAGCCTCTGTATGTCCTCTCGCCCCTTGATGCCGCTTTCGCTGACTGCTATTTGGCCTGGGGGTATAAGGGGGCGAAGATTTTGGGTAACGTTTATGTCCACGGCCATAGTATCAAGGTGGCGGTTGTTAATGCCGATTATTTCGGCGTTAATTGCCAGCGCCCTTTTTAATTCCTCTTCGTTATGCACCTCAACCAGGCACTTCATTCCCAGCTCATGGCTTAAAGAAAGTAGTTCCTTGAGCTGGCTGTCATCCAGTATGGCGACAATCAAAAGCAAGGCGTCGGCTCCCCAGGCGCGCGATTCATATATCTGGTAGGGTTTCAGGATAAAGTCCTTCCTGAGCAGAGGAATTTTGGGCAGCTCACGCCTGATAGCTTCTAAGTCCTCCCCACTTCCCCCGAAATACCGCGACTCGGTGAGCACCGATATTGCCGCCGCCCCGCACTGTGCATAGGTTTGCGCTAGCTTGACCGGGTCGAGATTGGGGGATAATACCCCCCTGGAAGGTGACGCCCGTTTAATCTCGGCGATTAGGCACAGGCTATCCCCCCTGAGAGCCGCCGCCATGTCCAGGGGCGATGGCTTTTCTCTGATGGCTGCCTCAAGTTCAGCTAGAGGCGTAATTTTTTGCCTCTGTTTTATTTCGTCTAGCTTTTCGGCGACAATCTTATCTAAAAACATTCTCTCACCCGTAGCTCCGGCTCAGTTTAATTAACTTCTCCAGCTTTTCTAATGCCCTTCCGCTGTCTATCGC
>CAZUHO010000020.1:0-10942 GCA_964620725.1 uncultured Dehalococcoidales bacterium | reverse complement strand
TCCCCTCCCCCCGCCCGACAAAGCCCAGGCCGTTAGCCGTGCTTGCCTTCACGCTAACCTGGGCTAATCTTATACCCAGCGTCTGGCTGAGATTCTGCCGCATCTGGCTAACAAAATCTCCGAGTTTCGGCTTCTCGGCAATAATGGTGGCATCAACATTAACTATCTTAAAGCCGCTCTCCTCAAGCTTAGCCCGCGTCTTTTCAAGCAGGCTCAGGCTGGAGATATTCTTATACTCCGCCTCGCCGGCAGGGAAGTGGCTGCCGATATCACCCAGAGCCGCCGCCCCGAGCAGAGCGTCAATAATAGCGTGGGTCAGGGCGTCGGCGTCACTCCAGCCACCAAGCCCCCTGTCAAAGGGTATCTCCACCCCGCCAAGGATGAGCTTCCTCCCCTTGTCCTTGACCAAGGGGTGAACGTCATAGCCGATGCCGATGCGTAGTTTATCTGCCATGCTTTGTTAACAAGACCTCGGCTAAAGCCATGTCATGAGGACTGGTTATCTTCATATTATCATATGAGCCCATATATAGCTTGACCTTTTGCCCCAGCCCCTCCACCAGCGATGCGTCGTCGGTTACCTCGTCCTTTGCCTGCTCATAAGCCCTGGCGATTATATCAAGGCGAAACACCTGCGGCGTCTGCACCGCCCATAGATTTCGTCGTGGTGGCGTCTGGTGCACGAACATGTCGTCGCCGGCAGTCTTAATGGTATCAGTGACGGGAACGGCGGCTATAGCGGCTCCGGTTTCTTTGGCTGCCTTAAGCCCGCCCTCAATCAGCTCCTTGGTTACCAGCGGGCGGGCGCCGTCGTGGACTATCACCCAGTCGCAATTAAGCTTCTTCAGCCCCGCCGCCACCGAGTCCTGCCGCCTTTTGCCCCCGGCGCAGACCTCAACCGGTTTAGACCAGTTCTTTTCGGCTATCAACTTGCGGCAGCGCTCAAGGTTATTTTCGCTCACCACCACCACCACTTGGTTGACTAAATCGCAGCCGTCAAAGGCATCAAGCACCCGAACCAGGGCTGGCTTGCCACCTAAGGGGGCAAAGACCTTATCAATTCCCCCCATCCGCCGGCTCTCCCCGGCAGCGGCGATTATGGCGCCGACTTTTGGCATAACTTCAGGCGCTCCTCTGCTGCTTTTTTGATACCTCTTATTCCGTGCCCCTCGTATATTCCTTGCTTGCAATGCTTAATGAATCCATGCAGAGTTTCCTTGTTTTCGACGATATAGAGTAATGGCTCCAGCTCGGGTATATGTGGATACCGCTGCGATAAGTGGGCAATATTTTGCACGGTCTGAAGACAGCAAGCTAAGAGATTCCAATAGTCCGAATGGCTTGTAATGCCCAGAGCACCATTATGAACAATATCACAGCGTTTTTCGTACAAATAAAGTATGGCTGTAGGAATATAGTGGCCACCTCGTCCTAGTAACACTTGCCTTAATGCTATTAGCTCACCCTTTGTTTTTCCCCTGTAATTGGGTAACAATAGTATTTCTAGTGCAGTGCATAAGTTTACCAATTTGTAATCCAAACTCTCTGAAGTAATGGCATGAGAGATCCACTCTATAGCTCTAATCAGGCGTCTGTTTATATCTTCTGGTAATTTGCCATCGAGTATATATTTCCAGCTATTCTCGTTCTCTAGCCCTTTTGCAATAATTTTGTCCATTGGTATAATTAGAGGGAGAAAGCCACGATGATAGCTCACACCCAACAAAGTGCCCTCTTTAGGCTTTACCCTCGGTATACTTATACTCTCACCCAATTCCCACAGAAACATCTCATCATCGAGTTGGCCGAATCTTTCTCTTACTGCAGCCAATCTGACAACATTAAGAATGCTATTAACCTTAATTATGCCTGACTCATAAACCCTGTCTATTTCTGCCGCACTCACTTCTACTCTGGCAACAGACCTACCGGCCCACTCTTTAACCAAATCGGTCCGTAAGGATGATGTCTCTCCATTAAGAAGTAACCCTTGTAAATAATCAGGTGTTAGCTTAAATATTTCAACATCTCCAGAACCAAAGTGTCCATTCCCTACGTCAAAGTTCTTAATTTCATATATGATATCAAAAGTCATAAGTGGTTTTTTAACGTCTCTAGAAAATTCGTTAATCTTTTCATCCAGCTTTGACCCTATCTGATAAACACTTCTATTCGATACAACTTCTTTAAATAGATTCCATAGTTTCATATATAGGTCGTCAATACTAATGTAATTTGGAACCAATTCCTCTTGAAGTGCAACCATTGCTTTCCAGTATTTCGTTCGTAATTCGGGGTGCCGTAACAGCGCCATGTCCCAACTCGGAGCGTTGGCTTGCGAGGTAACATAACTAATTAACCCTTGGTCTTTGTGACTGATACCGGCTCTGAGCAGTTTCTTAACCACAGATTGAGATAGTAATTCTGGCATCAGCAACTATCCTCATCTCACGTTTCACCCCTCACAACCCTACCCCAATCGCCTCCCTTAGCGTGCTCACGGTAATAAGCTCAATATCTTTCGGCTTTGAAATCTTGCCCCCGGTCTTGGGCACCAAGCAGCGCTCAAAGCCCATACGTGCCGCCTCAGCAACGCGGCGCTCAAGCTGGGGAACAGTCCTCAGCTCCCCGCTCAAGCCAACCTCCCCCACCACCACCAGCTGGGGGTCGGCGCTCGTGTCGCGGAAGCTGGAGGCAATAGCCAGGGCAATGCCCAGGTCAGCCGCCGGCTCGGCAATCCTGAGCCCACCGGTAACATTAACGATAATATCCTGATTGCCCAGCCTCAAGCCCACCCGCTTGGTCAGCACGGCGGCAATCAAAAGCAAGCGGTTAAAGTCAACGCCGTTAGCCGTGCGCCGCGGCAAGCCAAAGGCGGTGGGGGTGGTCAGGGCTTGAATCTCAACCAGAAGGGGGCGGGTGCCCTCAAGGGTGGAGACCACCGTCGAGCCTATGGCTTCAACCTGCCGCTGCGAAAGAAAAGCCAGGGAGGGGTTATCCACCTCAACCAGGCCCTGCTCCTTCATCTCAAAAACGCCGACCTCGTTGGTGGAGCCGAAGCGATTTTTCGCCCCGCGAAGGATGCGGTAGGCGCTAAACGGCTCACCCTCAAGGTATAGCACCACATCAACGATATGCTCCAGGACTCTGGGGCCGGCGATAGCCCCATCCTTGGTGACATGCCCGGCGATAAAGACGGGCACGCTGTTCTGCTTCGCCCAGTGCATCAGCCTCAGGGTGCACTCCCGCACCTGAGTTATGCTCCCAGAGGCGGCATCAAGCTCGGGGGAGGAGACCGCCTGGATGGAATCAATGATTGCCAGAGATGGGGACAGCCTTTCCAGCTCACTCAAGATAACATCAAGCTCGGTCTCCGCCAGAAGGTAAAGCCCCTCCCCCTTGACCCCCAGACGCTCCGCCCTGAGCCTTATCTGGGAGAGGGTCTCCTCGCCGGAGACATAAGCCACCTTGCCCTTAGCCTGCGCCACCAGGGCTGAGACCTGCAGTAGAAGGGTGGACTTGCCGATACCGGGGTCGCCGCCGATAAGCACCAGGGAGCCGGATACCACTCCTCCCCCCAGCACCCGGTTGAGCTCGGCGAGGGGGAGGGGGAAGCGGTCGGAGAGGCCAGTCGCCACCTGGGATAGCTCCTGGGGTGGGTTTTCCCGGCCAGAAGCGCGGGAGGGGGCGGCTACTGTGGTCTCGACAAAGCTATTCCACTCATGGCAGCTGGGGCAGCGCCCCAGCCACTTCGGGCTTTCCTTGCCACACTGCTGGCAGACAAAGACGGTTTTAAGCGAGGATTTGCCTGATTTGCCCACGGAATGACTTTAACTGATTTAGAGGGGTATTTCAAGTGGAATCTGAGATATCTTTTCCCACCCACCGCCCTTAATGTAAAAGGGCTAAAGCCCTTTCTGCCACCCCCTATTCAAGAGAATTTTAAGGGCACAGCCTCTAAGGGCGGGTCAGGGTGGGAAGCAAAACAATTGTTAAAAATGGGGGGGACGGGCTAAAAGGGATTCCAGCTACATTAGCATCCCCAGGAATATGCCAGCAACCACAGAGGTGGCCACCGCCCCCGCCATATTGGGACCCATGGCATGCATGAGGAGGAAGTTTTTGGGGTTGGCTTCCTGCCCCATCTTCTGCACTACTCTGGCTGACATGGGGACAGCCGATACCCCGGCGGCGCCTATCATCGGATTTATCTTCTCCTTGAGGAAGAGGTTGGCGAGCTTGGCTGCCCATAGACCCCCGGCGGTGCCGAAGGCAAAGGCTACTATCGCCAGCCCGATAATGGCCAGGGTCTGAGTTGTGAGGAACACCTCGGCGGGCATCAGTGCCCCTACCGTTAAGCCCAGGAGAAAGGTGAGAACATCTATAAATACCCCACCCGCTGACTGAGCCAGCCTTTCGGTAACTCCGCTGACCCGCAACAGGTTGCCAAACATGAACATGCCGATAAGGGGCACTGACTTGGGTACAAGCAGGGCAGCGACAATAAATATCATTACGGGGAAAATTATTTCCTCTAGCTTGGAGACGTGGCGCAGCTGAGGTTTCATAAATATCGCCCGTTCTTTTTTGGTGGTCAGCAGCCTTATTACTGGGGGTTGAAGGATGGGTACCAGAGCCATGTAAGAGTAGGCTACTAACGTAATTGGTCCCAGAAGTCGCGGGGCTAGAGCCGCGGTAAGGTAAACCGTGGGCGGCCCATCGGAACCGCCAATGATGCCGACACAGGCTGCCTCACTTCCGTTGAAAAGCCCGGAGGTGTAAGCGATGATAAAGACGACGAAAACGCCCAACTGGGCGGCAGCACCGAAAAGAAAGGATACGGGGCGGGCAATAGTAGGCCTGAAGTCGGTCATGGCGCCAACCCCGAGGAAGATAAGCAGGGGAATTACCTCGGATTCAATCCCGTAGGTATAAAGCACGTTCAGCAGTCCTATCTCGCCCCTACCTATAGCCTGTATCAGCCCGCCTAAAGTTGGTACCTCAGCCGGGAAGCCCTCGGGGGAATATATCATCAAGCCGCCGAGGGGAAGGTTGACCATAAGGATGCCGAAGCCTATCGGGACTAATAAAATGGGCTCCATCTTCTTAGCGATGCCTAAGTAGATGAGGAACCCGGCAATAAGAAACATCAAGATATTGCCCCAGCTTAACGACCCAAAGGCAGTCTCATATAGACCAAACATTTACTTATCCTTTGCTGCAGTCTCTTCTGGCTTGGCTTTAGTTTTTTGCATTACCAGTCCCACCAGCCAGGCTATTAGGGATAGTATTATCAGAACGAGGATGGTTATGCCAAAACCTCCCCCCGCAACCTCGGCTACTAAATTCCAGTCTATCATTCTAAACTCTCTCTAACCCACAATAATATTACAAAAACTACCGGAATGTAAATGCGGAGTCCTATTTCGGCAATTTCTTTATTGTCCTCCTTTTAGCAGTATTTAACAAATTTGTTGCTGACCCCTTCTTAGGCAGAACGACAGATAGTATTACCGAACCGGCCAGGATGCCTACCACTACTCCCAGAGAAATTACCACCGGCAACTGATAGTCGAAGAAGTGAGTGAGCAAGTCAGCGGTAAGCATCTTGACCCCGACGAAGGCAAGGACGATGCAGATACCAGTGGAAAGGAAACGGAAGAGATAAAAAAGCCCGGCAAGGGCAAAGAAAAGAGCCCTTAGACCTAAAATAGCGAAAACGTTGGAGGAGTAAACAATAAGAGGGTCAGTGGTAACGGCTAATACTGCCGGAACCGAGTCCGTGGCGAACATTATGTCCATGGTCTCAATGGCTATGAGGACAATTATAAGGGGCGTGGCAACAAGCATTCCGTTCGTCCTCTTAAAAAAGCTGGCACCATCATATTCTTGTGCTACGGGTATGATTTTACGAGTGAAGCGGACTATCGGGTTCCTTTCCGGCTCAACCTTTATCTCTTTTTGCGTAATCAGCTTTATGGCGGTATAGATAAGGAATGCCCCCAGGATATAGATGACAAAATGAAATCTCTCAATCAAGGTAATACCGGCAAAGATGAAAATACCCCTGAAGAAGATGGCACCGAGAATACCCCAGAGTAAGACCTTCCGCTGCGCCTCACGGGGCACAGCAAAATAGGTGAAGATTGCCAGAAAGACAAAGAGGTTATCCACACTCAGGGAATACTCGATGAGATAGGCGGTGGTAAACAAAAACCCCATATCCCGCCCCATATATAAAAAGATAACAACATTAAAGGCGAGGGCTAAGGCGACCCAGAACCCGACCAGCTTTAGGGCTTCCTTAAGCGGGATAATGTGAGCCTTGCGCTGGAAGACAAACAGGTCAAGGACAAGTGCCACCACAAAAACAACGGCGAAAATTGGCCACAAGTAAGTTTCGGTCACTACTGTTGCACCTTCCTTACCCGAAACACACTTACTCCCGCATTATCACCGGGCAGCATACTAGATGCCTGGGGCACATCCTGGGGCTCGTACCATCAAGACAGGGACAGAGACAGAACGGAGGAGGCGATCGGCAACGCTACCCCACACCCAACGGCTTATTCCTGAGCGTCCATGGGTAGCAATAATCACTAAGTCCACGTCATTCTTGGTAACATAGTCACCAAGACTCTCGCCGGCCTTGCCATAGACTACTTCGGCTCTGGCATTTACGCCATTTTTCTTAAGGCGGGCTACAACTTCCTTAAGGTATTTCTCAGCATCCACCTTCTGGTGAGTTTCAAACGCTTCCACCTGCTCCAGGGATGTGAACTGCGCTACCTCTCTACCGTACGGTACTGTAAGAGGCTCAACTGTCCGCACCACTATCACTTCAGGGGACTGGCATCCTTTTACTATAGTCTCTAAATGAGGGAAGACACACTCAGCTAACTCTGAGCCATCCAGTGGAACCACAATCTTCTTATACATTTCCTCTCCTCCCCCCACGTCAAGCCTGATTCACTAATACTCAATAACCGCTACTAACTGGCCAACCTCAACCACCTGTCCTGCGGCAATGTCTATCTTGGTAACCTTGCCACTAACCGGAGCCAATATCGGATTTTCCATCTTCATGGCTTCTATGAGACAGAGCGTATCCCCCTCCTTAACCGTATCCCCCGCCTTAACATTGACGCTGGTTATCTTACCCGTTATCGGGAACTCAATATTCTCCTCTGCCAATTTCTAGTCTCCTTTCTTATATCACGCAACCAATTTAGCACACTAAAAAGGGCGGTTGGGTTATATCCCCGCCCTTTTTATAAAAGCTAAACTGTTAGCATCGGAATCTAGGTTTTATCCTCCCCCGCCAACGCCTCCACTGCTGCTGGATGAACCACAATCTCCTCTCCCTCCACGTCAACCACCACCGTATCCCCGGGCTGGAACTTGCCACGGAGAACGCTCTCGGAAAGCTTATCCTCAACCATATCCTGAATTACCCGGCGCAACGGCCTGGCCCCGAAGACCTCATCGTAGCCCTTTTCTCCAAGAAGGTCCTTAGCGCCGTCGGTTACCTCCAGCTTTACCCCCTTCTCCTCAAGCTGCTTGGAGACCTGAACCAGCATCAGGTCAACTATCTTCCTGATATGCTTCTTGGTCAGGGAGTGGAAGACAACCACACCATCAACACGGTTCAAGAACTCGGGGCGGAAGGTCTTCTTCATCTCGCCGAGCAGCTTCTCCTTCATCCGCTCGTAGCTATCCTTACGGCTCTTAGCCTCGCCACCGTGAGTGGCAAAACCAATAGTGGTGCCTTTTCTGATTAGCTCAGCGCCAACATTGCTGGTCATAACGATAATGCTATTGCGGAAGTCAACCCGCCGACCCTTGGCATCGGTGAGGTGACCATCGTCAAATATCTGAAGCAATATATTGAAGACATCGGGGTGAGCCTTTTCAATCTCATCAAGGAGTATGGCACAATATGATTTGCGCCTTACTGCTTCAGTGAGTTGCCCACCTTCCTCATAACCAACATATCCCGGGGGTGCCCCCACCAGGCGGGCGACAGTATGTTTCTCCATAAACTCAGACATATCAAGCCTGATTAGGGTGTCTTCGCTACCGAACATGAATTCGGCCAGGGCCCTAACCAGCTCCGTCTTGCCCACGCCGGTGGGACCAAGAAAGATAAAGTTGCCTATGGGATGCCGCGGGTCCTTGAGTCCGGCTCGGGCTCGTCTTACCGCCCGGGCGATGATATTAATCGCCTCATCCTGCCCGACGATTCTCTTATGCAGTGCCTCCTCCATCTTAAGCAGGCGGGCGGTCTCCTCGGTAGCCAGCTGCACCACCGGGATTCCGGTCCACATGCTAACCACCTGAGCCACGTCCTCCTCGGTTACTACCGCCTTCTCCTCTTCCTGCTCCGCCTGCCACTCCTTTTCCATCTGCTTCATCTTCTCTTCAATCTGAAGCTCGCGCTGACGAAGCTCAGCGGCATACTCATACTGCTGGGAAGCAAGGGCAGCTTCCTTATCCTTACGCACACTCTCCTCGGCTCGCCTTGCCTCTTTCAGGGTAATCGGTATTGTGCGGCGCTTAATCCTTACCCGCGACGCTGCCTCATCAATGAGGTCAATCGCCTTATCGGGGAGGAAGCGGTCGGGGATATATCTCGCTGATAGTGTTGCCGCCGCCGAGAGCGCCTCATCGCTTATTGTTAGCTGGTGATGCTGCTCGTAGCGCTCATTAACCCCGCGTAGAATCTCCAGCGTTTCATCTACGGAAGGTTCTTCCACCAGAATGGGCTGGAAGCGCCGCTCCAGGGCGGCATCACGCTCTACATACTTGCGGTAATCATCAAGGGTGGTGGCGCCGATGCACTGCAGTTCCCCCCGTGCCAGCGATGGCTTGAGGATATTGGCGGCATCAACCGCCCCCTCCGCCGCCCCGGCACCGACCATGGTGTGGAACTCGTCAATAAAGAGGATGCAGTTACCGGCAGCCTTTATCTCATCAATGACCTTCTTTAAGCGTTCTTCGAATTCGCCGCGGTACTTTGTCCCCGCCACCAGCGCCCCAATATCAAGGGTGACTATTCTTCTTCCCTCCAGCGTTTCCGGCACGTCGCCGGCAACGATGCGGTGAGCCAAGCCCTCAACAATGGCCGTTTTGCCCACCCCGGGCTCGCCAATGAGGGCGGGGTTATTCTTGGTGCGGCGGCTTAAAATCTGAATCACCCGCTCAATCTCCTTATTCCGCCCGATGACCGGGTCAAGCTTGCCGGCACGGACCGCCGCCGTCAGGTCAATGCCAAGCTGGTCTAAAAGCGGGGTGCGGCTGGTGCTGCGGGTGGTCTTGGTTCGAGTTAAGCCCTCACCGAGGACGCGAAGGGTCTCGGAACGCGTCTGCTCCAGGGTGATGCCAAAGCTATCCAGCACATCAGACGCCACCCCTCCCCCTTCACGCAATAGCCCCAGTAAGAGGTGCTCGGTGCCGATATAGTTATGGCCGAGGTGGCGGGCTTCGTCTATAGCCAGCTCAATGACCCGTTTCGCCCTGGGGGTAAGTCCAATCTCGCCGGTGGTCGGCTTTTCGCCACGCCCGATGATAAACTCCACCGCCGAGCGTGCCTTAGAGAGGCTCACACCCAGATTAGCCAGGACCTTAGCCCCCACCCCCTCGTCCTCACGCAGAAGCCCCAGCATGATATGCTCGGTGCCAATATAGCTGTGGTTGAAGTTCTGGGCTTCTTCCTGAGCCAGGGTGAGAACCCGCCGAGCCCGTTCTGAGAATTTTTCAAATCGGCTAGCCATTTCTTAACCTAATTATAAATCAAGTATGGTTAAAGGTCAAAAACCTCCTGGCAGTGGCATATTTTCCACAAAGGGTTGCCCCCTCAGTATCGTCTGCGCTGGGGCGTTTCACTTCCGTGTTCGGGATGGGAACGGGTGGTTCCACCCCGCTCTAACCACCAGAAGGCTTTTATTAACCCCAATCAGCATACAGAAAGCCTTTTTGAAAGTCAAGTTTAGCCGGTATTTTAGCTACCTCACCCCCTTTATCCCCCTCTCCTTCAAAGGAAAGGGGGAGATATAGAAAAGAGGGGCTAAAGCCCCTCTTAAACACCCTGCTATATTAAATAAAGTAGTATAATATTTATAAAAGGAAAAGGTGAGAATTACTAAGCAAAAACCTTAATACCCCTATCTCCTAGGGCTCGTTCAATCTCCGCTTTATTGGGCAAATCATCAGTATTTACACCCATGCTAACACGAAGCAATTCTACGCCCCTTGGTTTACCGCTAATATCATAATCAATCCGTCGTAAATCATCCAAATCCTTGCCATAGGCATATGGCATATCACTTAGTTTTATATATACGGCATCGGCAACCCTGTCATATTTAAATTTCATATTACGACCCCCCTCTTAAGGCTAGTCCATCGCTGTAATTATTACCCTTGGTTTTTTCTGTTCAACCACAATCTTTATATATCTACCATTGGGGTGCGCAGTGAGAATTAATGTATCACCTTCTCCGGGTCTAGTAACTTCTGGATTATTAAGAACAAACTCCACTTCCTCCTTGCTAATATGCCTATCTACCATCTGGTCTCTTGCATGGTCTGTGTATATAGGTTTCACGGCCTTGACTGTATTCGCCATTAAACCAGCATTATTACTACTTATTACTACCTTTTACTACTGTTTACACCTATTATATTTGCATATGCATATACACCCTGTCAAGTGGGCGTCGCCCAGTCCCCCGCTTATTGGCTTGACACCCCTTACTTTAGTACTATAATCCAAGCGGGCGGGCGGGCGGGAAAAAACACCCACGGGGAACCGGCGGCAGGCAGGGAGGAAACAAAAAAGCCAGCTATTAAAGCTGGCTTCCTCTAAAATCTTGCTAATATCAACTATGAAACAGGTCAAGCCCTCGACCATTAGTACCGCTTAGCTAAACACATTACTGCG
>CAZUHO010000019.1:0-11115 GCA_964620725.1 uncultured Dehalococcoidales bacterium | reverse complement strand
GCCATCTCGGGGCAACACCCGGTTATCACCCGCTCCAAGAAATCCATCGCCGCCTTCAAGTTGAGGGCGGGTATGCCCATCGGACTGAAGGCAACCCTCAGGGGGGAGCGCATGTACCATTTCTTTGAGCGGCTGGTTAATGTTACCCTGCCCCGCATGCGCGAGTTTCGCGGGGTTTCCCGCAGCTCCTTTGACGGGCGGGGCAATTATACACTGGGCTTTAAGGAGCAGACCATATTTCCTGAGATAGAGTACGATAAGATAGACAAGGCGCGGGGGCTTGAGGTATCAATCATGACCACGGCTAAGACCGATGATGAAGGCAGGCAACTGCTGGAATTACTGGGCGTGCCCTTTGCCAAGGATTAAGCGAGGACAGTAATGGCTAAACTATCACAAGTCTTAAGATCAAAGCGACCGACCAAATACAAGGTGCAGCAGCGTAACCGCTGCTACCTCTGTGGTCGACCCAGGGCCTACATTCGCAAGTTCGGCTTGTGCCGGATTTGTTTTCGTAAGTTAGCTCTAGCCGGGCAAATCCCCGGCGTAAGGAAAGCAAGCTGGTGAGGTGGATATGAGCGTCTCTGACCCAATAGCCGATATGCTAACCAGAATACGAAACGCCGTTATGGCGAGGCACGATTTTGTGCCGGTGCCGTCATCAAGGATGAAGCTGGCTATTGCCAAAATCCTCAAGGAGGAGGGCTTCATCACTAACTACGAGGTGCTCCGGGGTAAGCCGCACCGCACCATCAAGCTCCACCTCAAATATGACGAGCAAAATCAGCCGTTCATCTCCGGCCTGGAACGGATTAGCAAGCCCGGGCTGAGGGTATACGTGGGACAGAAGGAAATCCCCCGCGTCTATGGTGGCCTGGGGGTGGCTATTGTTTCCACGGCTAAGGGTGTAATGACCGGGCAGAAAGCCTGGCACCAGGGGGTTGGCGGCGAACTTCTATGCTATGTATGGTAAAAAGTTTCGGGGTGATATATGTCTAGGATAGGACAGATGCCGATACCGGTACCAGAAGGGGTAAAGGTGAACATTGCCCAGGAGCTGGTAACAGTAACCGGTCCCAAGGGGGAGCTCAGCCGCCGCTTCAGCCCGGATATGGCTATCACCCTGGATAATAATAACCTGACAGTATCAAGGCCCAGCGACGGTAGGACGCACCGCTCACTACACGGGCTGACGCGAACCCTTCTGGCTAACATGGTGGAGGGGGTAACCAAAGGCTTTGAAAAGAGCCTTGAGATAGTGGGCGTGGGCTATCGGGCGGAAAAGACCGGCGATAAGCTGGCGCTCCGCATTGGCTTCTCCCAGCCGGTGGAGGTATCACCAATAGCCGGCGCCTCCCTGGAGGTTGAGGGGGGAAACCGTATCAAGGTCTCAGGTATTGACAAGGAGGTAGTGGGTGAGATGGCAGCCGAAATTCGGGCCATTCGCCCCCCCGATGCCTATAAGGGCAAGGGGATTAGATATCTTGGTGAGACAGTCCGTCTCAAGCCGGGCAAGGCAGGTAAAGCTATAGGTCAGAGGGAATAATGACAAAGGTTGATACAAGGCTAGCACGTAAAAGAAGGCACCTCAGGGTCAGAGCCAGGGTAACAGGCACTGAGTCAAGACCAAGGCTCTGCCTCTTTCGCAGCCTGAACCATATTTATGCCCAGGTGATTGATGATGCCAAGGGGCATACCCTGACCTCGGCTTCAACCCTGGAGCCGGAGGTTACCGGTGAGGCTAAGGGCAAGGCAAAGACAGCCCGGGCTGAGCTGGTTGGTTCACTGCTGGCCAAGCGGGCAATAGATAAAGGGATAAAGCAGGTGGTCTTTGACCGCGGTGGCTACAAATACCACGGCCGGGTTAAAGCCCTCGCCGAGGCAGCTCGGCAGGCAGGACTAGAATTTTAGGGAGTTTTAAATAAGTGAAACCGCCAATAAGTAAAATAGACCCAACCGAACTGGCACTGAACGACAAGCTGGTTTATATCAACCGCGTGACCAAGGTGGTGAAGGGAGGCAAACGCCTCAGTTTCAGCGCCCTGGTGGTAACCGGCGACGGCAACGGGCATGTTGGCATGGGAGTGGGTAAGGCTAACAGCGTCCCCGAGGCGATTAACAAGGGGGGCGCTACTGCCAAAAAGAACCTGATTAAGGTCCCCTTACCCAGGGCGACCATCCCCCATGAAATAACGGTCAGATTCGGGGCGGCCAAAGTCCTGCTCAAGCCGGCAGCACCGGGCACCGGCATTATCGCCGGTGGCAGCATCAGAGCCGTGGTTGAAGCCGCCGGCATCAAGGACATCCTGACCAAGTCGCTGGGCAGCGCCAATAAGATTAACACGGCTAAGGCGACAATGCTCGCCCTCAGCCGGCTCAAGGAGCCAAAAGAGGAAATAGCCCGGCGCAGGCAAGCCCTTACCAAGGTCAAGGAGGTAAGTGGTGGCTAAGTTGCGTATCACCTGGGTCAAGAGTGACATCGGCTATGCCAAGACTCAGAGGAAAACACTGAAGGCTCTGGGGCTTAATCGGCTGAACCAGAGCGTTACCCATGACGACTCCCTCCCCATCCGGGGTATGATTAATAAGGTGAGGCATCTGATTACGGTGGAGGAAGAAGGCTGATGTTAGAAAAGCTCTCCCCCGCCCCCGCCTCTAAAAAGAAGAGGAAGAGGGTGGGACGGGGGGATGGCAGCGGTCATGGCACTTATTCCGGGCGTGGCTGCAAAGGGCAAAAGTCCCGCGCCGGCTATAAGATGCGTCCCGGCTTTGAAGGCGGACAGCTGCCCCTCATCAAGCGCCTGCCGGAGAAGCGGGGCTTCGTCAATATCTTCAGGACGGAGTATAGCACGGTTAATATTGGCCAGCTCGGTGTCTTTGAGTCAGGAAGCAAGGTAACACCGGAAAAGCTGGTGGCGGCGGGGATAGTGAAATCCCTAAAGCGCCCCATTAAGATTCTGGCGGTAGGTGAGATGGCTCATCCCCTGACGATAAAAGCAGATAAGTTCTCGGCGGCGGCTAAAGCCAAGATAGAGGCTGCCGGAGGCAAAGCGGAGGAGATTAAGGGTGAGACCAAGACAGGCTAGACCACGACTATTACAGGCAATGATTGACGCCTTCAGTCTGCCCGACTTAAGGCGGCGGATTCTCATTACCTTTGGCATCCTTATAGCCTTCCGCTTTGTCGCCCACATACCCCTCCCCGGGGTAGACCTGGCTGCCTTAAATGACCTGTTTGGGCGCAACGCCTTGCTGGGCATGCTTGACATGTTTAGCGGCGGTGCCATGAGACAGTTCAGCGTGGCGGCAATGGGGGTTTACCCCTATATAACGGCGTCAATTGTTATGCAGCTGCTGGTGCCGGTAATCCCCCAGCTAAGAGCCCTCTCTCAGGAGGGGGAGTCGGGCAGAAACCAGATTAATCGCATTACCCACTGGTTGACCGTCCCCCTGGCCGGTCTTCAGGGCTACGGACAGCTCATCTACCTCCAGCGCGAGGGGGTCATCGGCGCGGCGGCAGCACTGCCCATGTTGACCATGGTTGTATCCTTAATCGCCGGCACCATGTTCCTGGTGTGGCTGGGTGAGCGTATTACTGAGTACGGCATTGGTAACGGCATATCAATAATAATCTTTGGCGGTATTGTGGCTGGCTTGCCCCAAATGCTCGGTCAGGGCTTCTTAGCCAAAGAGAACTTCCTCGGCTTATTCGTCTATCTTATTATTGCCCTGGCTACCACCGTATTTATTGTCTATTTTACTGAGGCACACCGCCGCGTCCCGGTCCAGTACTCCCGTAGCATCTTTCGTGGCGGTCGTATGTACCGGCAGTCAGGCTCAACCCACATCCCGCTGCGGGTAAACACCGCCGGCATGATACCCCTCATCTTCGCCATGTCGATAGTGGTCTTCCCCGGCGTGGTTGCCAGCTATTTTGCCAATCCGACCGGAGCCGACCCTAACTTGGCTAATCATATTATGAACCTATTTGACCCCAATGCGGGACTGCCCATGGGTCTATTTTACTGGGGTCTCTATTTTCTGCTGACGGTTGGCTTTGCCTTCTTCTATACCATGATAATCTTTGAGCAGCAGGATTTGCCCAATACCCTGCAGCGGCAGGGAGGGTTTATCCCCGGTATTAGACCCGGAGCCCACACCAAGGAGTACCTTGACGGGGTGATAAAACATATTACCTGGGCGGGAGCCTTATTCCTGGCGGTAGTGGCGGTAATGCCCTTCCTTGCCCGGGAGGTTACCAATGTTCAGGTAATGCAGCTATCCAGCATGGGCATGCTTATTGTGGTCGGTGTCGTTCTGGATACCATGAAACAGATGGAAGCACAACTGGTGATGCGCCGCTATGAGGGCTTCATCAAATAGGAGAAAAGGTGTATATTATCTTTCTGGGCGCCCCAGGGGCAGGTAAGGGAACTCAAGCCGCCAGTGTGGCTCGGGAGCTTGGGCTGGCTCATATCGCCACCGGCGACCTGTTCCGTCAGGCGCTGGAGAAAGGGAATAAATTAGGCATAAAGGCTAAGTCTTATATGGAAAGGGGGGAGCTGGTCCCCAACGAGATAACAATAGACATGGTCTCGGAGCAACTGTCTGCCCCAGATAGCGGTGGCAAAAAGGGGGTAATCCTTGACGGTTTCCCCCGCAACCTGGAGCAGGCTGAGGCACTGGATAAAGCCCTGGCTCAGCAGGGTAAGGCTGTGGATAAGGTAATATATATTAAGGTCTCGGAGGAGGAGCTAATGAAGCGCCTGGGCGGGCGCTGGATTTGCCGCCAGTGCCAGACCCCGTACCATGCCGTAAGTTCCCCGCCCAAGGTCTGGGGCAAGTGTGATAAGTGCGGCGGTGAGCTCTACCAGCGCCCCGATGACAGTGAGGAAAGCGTTAAAAAGCGGCTCAAGGTCTACCTTGCTGAGACCGCCCCCCTCATTGATTACTACGCCGCGGCGGGTAAGCTTCTGGAAATAGATGGGAAGGGGGAAGTAGCCGAGGTGGCAGGGAGAATAATCACCGCAGTTAAAGGAGCATACATCGCTGGATAGATGGGCATAATTATTAAATCGGAGCGAGAGATTGATATAATGCGCCAGGCAGGCAGGGTTGTAGCTGCCGTTCTGGAGATTCTGATGAAGCAGGCAAGAGAGGGAATGAGAACCAAAGAGTTAGATATTATCGCCGCCACAGAGGTGGAGAGGCTGGGAGCCAAGCCTTCCTTTAAGGGATACCGTGGCTTCCCGGCTAACCTCTGCGTGTCCGTAAACGATGAGATAGTGCATGGCATTCCCGGGGAGCGGATTTTAAAGAATGGTGATATAGTATCATTAGACCTGGGAGCATCTTTTATGGGTTTTCAGGGCGACAGCGCGGTTACCATCGGCCTGGGGGAAATCTCCCCCCAGGCTCAAGAGCTGGTTAAGGCTACCAAGGGGACGCTAACCGCCGGCATTGCCGCCGCCCGCGCCGGGGCAAGACTGGGGGATGTTTCAGCCACCATGCAAAGCTATGCCGAATCAAGGGGCTACTCGGTGGTGCGTGAGTATTCCGGTCACGGCATCGGGCGGGAGATGCATGAGGAGCCCCAGATACCTAATTTTGGAGTAGAGGGGACGGGGCCGGTGCTGAAGAAAGGCATGGCCCTCGCCCTCGAGCCGATGGTAAATGTGGGTGACTGGCGCACCCGGGTTGGCGATGACCACTGGACGGTACTAACCGCCGACGGCAGCCTTTCCGCCCACTTTGAACATACCATCGCCATCACTGATGGTGAAGCCGAGGTGCTTACGGCAAGGGAAGGAGCTTATGCCTAAGAAGGAGGCTATTGAGGTTGAAGGAAAGGTAGTTGAGCCGCTACCTAACGCCATGTTCCGTGTTGAGCTGGCTAACGGGCATAAGGTGCTGGCTCACATCTCGGGCAAAATAAGATTACACTATATTAGAATATTATCCGGTGACAAGGTCCTGGTCGAGCTTTCTCCTTATGACCTGACTCGAGGCAGGATTACCTACCGGTTTAAGTAATTTAGGAGAAGTTTATGAAAGTAAAGGCTTCGGTTAAGGTTAGATGCGAAAAGTGCAAGATAATAAAGCGACGCGGTGTGGTCAGGGTCATCTGTTCCAACCCGAAACATAAGCAGAGGCAGGGATAAAGGAGGCTGTAGATGGCGCGTATCGCCGGGGTAGATATACCCAAAAATAAGCAGATTCTAGTCTCACTGCAGTATATCCATGGCATTGGCTCCACCCTGAGCCGCAGGATTCTGGAACAAGCCAGCGTTAACCCATCGACCAAGGTAAGCGAACTGGCTGAAGAAGAGGTCAATCGCATCCGGGAGATTATTGACCGGGAGCATAACACTGAGGGTGAGCTGAGGAAGGAGACTGACCTCAACATCAAGCGCCTGGTTGAGATTGGCAGCTATCGGGGCTCAAGGCACCGCCGTGGTCTGCCGGCCAGGGGGCAGAGAACCAGGACCAATGCCCGCACCAAGCGTGGTCCCCGTAAAACTGTTGCCGGTAGGGGGCAGAGGCGGGGCACAACTAAGAAGTAAGTCTATAGACTAAAAACCCACAAGGAGGTTAAGTGCCAGAAAAGAAGAAGAAAACCAGAACAAGAAGGCGGGAACGTAAGTCTATCCCTGCGGGGAGGGCTTACATCCAGGCTACCTTTAATAATATCATCGTGACCCTCACCGACCCTCAGGGCAATGTTATCGCCTGGGGAAGCTCGGGTACCGCCGGGTTTAAGGGTTCGCGGAAGGGCACCCCATATGCCGCCCAACTGGCAGCCCGCGATGCCGCCAGAAAAGGGATGGAGCACGGGCTGCGGCAGGTGGAGGTTTATGTCAAGGGGGCCGGTGGCGGAAGAGAGGCGGCTATTCGCTCCCTCCAGGCTTCGGGGCTGGCTATTACCAGCATCAGGGACGTGACCCCCATCCCCCACAATGGTTGTCGTCCACGCAAGAAGAGGCGGGTGTAGGCAGATGGCAAGATATACAACAGCGGTTTGCCGGTTATGCCGGCGTAGCGGCGATAAATTAATGCTCAAGGGCAGCCGGTGTTTTGGCCCCAAGTGCGCCATGGAGCGGCGGGGAAAACCACCGGGGCACCAGCCCATGCGGCGCCGGCGGCTTTCCGACCGCGGGGTACAGCTTCGGGAGAAGCAGAAAGCCCGCTACAGCTACGGAATGCTAGAAAAACAGTTCCGGCGATTCTTTGAAGCAGCGGAGAGGCAGGCAGGCATCACCGGGGAAAACCTGCTGGTGCTGCTGGAGAGACGGCTGGACAATATAGTCTATCGCTTGGGCTTTGCCGACTCCCGCTCGCAGGGTCGCCAGCTGGTTCGTCATGGTCATATTCTGGTTAACGGGCGGAAGGTAGATGTCCCCTCCTATCTGATCAAGGAGGGTGACACCATTAGCTGGAAGGAAGCCAGCACCAAGAGCGGCTATTATGAGCAAATGGCTCAAGGCTTTGAGAGTAAGGTTATTCCAGAGTGGTTGAGCCTGGACATAGAGAAGGGTGTTGGTCAGGTTATATCACTACCCACCCCATCTGACATTGAGGCTAAATTTGAGTTGCCGGGTATAGTTGAGTACTACTCGCGGTAAGTTGAGGAGGTGGCACCTTGTCCAATCTAGCCATAGCTAAGATTGAATGTATTGAAACTAAGGATAACTTTGGGCGCTTTCGCGCCGAACCCCTGGAGAAGGGCTTTGGCGTTACTCTGGGCAACGCCATGCGGCGAGCTCTCCTCGGCTACCTTCCCGGGGCGGCAGTGACCAGGGTTATGATTGAGGGAATTCAGCATGAATTTACCACCATTCCCTTCATCAAGGAAGACGTCACCGAGTTTCTGCTCAATGTTAAGGCACTGAGGATAAAACCCCTTTCCGGACAAGCGGGCAAGTTGATACTGAATGTGGAGGGGGAGAAGCGAATCTCTGCCGCTGACATTGAGCCTTCAACCGACTTTGAAATCGCCAACCCTGAGCTTTATCTGGCTACCCTAGATTCGCCTGAAGCCAAGATGTATGCTGAGTTTGATGTTGAACTGGGTGAAGGCTATCGGGAGGCTGAGGCCGCTGATGACCTGCCCATAGGGACGATTCCGGTAGATGCCCTCTTTACCCCAATACGCAAGGTCAACTTCACCGTTGAGCCGAGCCATATCAGCCGGGAGACAAGCCATGAGCGGCTGGAGCTGGAGATATGGACCGATGGCACAATCTCACCGGAAGAGGCAATCAGCCAGAGCGCCCGGGTTTTGACCGAGCAGCTAGACCCATTCATTGACTACGCCAGGGTCTCCCGCATCGAGGCGGAAAAACAGCTTGTCCGTGCCTCCATCCCCGATGAAAAATATAACATGCCGGTGGACCAACTGGAGCTATCGGTACGCACCATGAATTGCCTGAGGCGGGGTGGCATCAGCACCGTGGGCGAACTCATAAGCAAGGGAGAGATGGAACTGCTCTCGCTGCATAACTTCGGCAAGAAGTCCATGCACGAGGTAAAGGAGCAGCTAGAGGCAATGGAATTATCCCTTACCCCTCTCGGTGAGAGAGAGGTCGAGGCGGAGGAGTGAGATGAGGCACAAACTAGCGGGGAGAACACTGGGGCGGGCTTCAGCCCACCGCAAGGCGCTGTACCGCAACCTGGTGACCGACCTCTTAAACCATGAGAAGATTACCACCACCGAAGCCAAGGCTAAGGAAATACGCAGTCTGGCGGAGCAGATGATTACCCTGGGTAAGGAGGGGGGACTCCCATCCCGCCGCAAGGCACTCTCCTTTATCCTGGGTGAGAAGATAACGGAGAAGGTATTTGCCGAGCTTGCCCCCAGATACGCTGAGCGGCAGGGGGGCTATACCCGTATCACCAAGTTAGGCCCAAGACAGGGCGATAGGGCGCCTATGGTTCAAATTGAGCTGGTATGAAGACAACAAAGATTGTATTGACTATAGAATATGACGGCACTCACTACCACGGCTTCCAGTGGCAGGCTGGCTTAGCCTCTATTCAGAAGGAGCTGGAGACAGCCATAAAGAAGCTTACCGGGGAGAGGTGCCGGGTGATGGGGGCCAGCCGAACCGACGCCGGAGTCCATGCCATGGGACAGGTGGTCAGCTTCAGAACCAAGTCCTCCCTTCCCACCGATACCTTCATAAACGGCTTGAACCACTATCTGCCCCGGGATATTGCGGTAAAGGCAGCCTATAAAAAGGATGACCTGTTTAATGTCAGGCGCGATGCCACCAGCCGGGAATACAGCTACTACATATTAAACAGCCCAACCCGCTCGCCGGTAAGAGAGGGCTTTTCCTACTTTGTTACCAGCCCTCTGGATATTGAAGCCGCCAATCGGGCGGCCCAGTCCCTTATCGGTGAGCATGACCTCGCCTCCTTTGCCAGCTCCAACGGGACGAGGGTAAAGAGCACGGTGAAGCATGTCTCCAAAGCCAGCTTCGAAAGGGAGGGGGAGGTGGTTATCTTTAATATGATAGCTAACTCCTTCCTGCCCCATCAGGTCCGCAATACGGTCGGTGCCCTTATCAGGGTTGGCTTGGGCAAGATGAGCCTTGATGAATTTAATAGTATAACTGAAGCCAAAAAGCGGGGGACGGCGGGGCCGACTGCCCCCTCCCGCGGGCTATATCTCACCCGGGTAAATTACCCCAAATCGCTAGAGAGGAATAATGAAAACCTACAGCACTAAAGCCTCCGAGATTAAGCGCCAGTGGCACACCATTGATGCCTCGGGCAAGATTCTGGGCAAGATCGCCACTGAGGCGGCTCGCCTGCTCATGGGCAAGCACAAGCCGATATTCAGCCGCCACCTGGACAGCGGCGATTTTGTCGTCATCACCAACGCCGAAAAGGTTCGGGTCACTGGCAATAAGAGCCAGCAGAAGTTATACTATAGACATTCGGGGTATCCCGGGGGACTCAAGAGCATCAGTCTGGAGAAACTATCGCAGACCGAGCCTACCCGGGTGATTGAATACGCCGTCAAGGGGATGTTACCCAAAAACCGCCTCCGGGACGGCATGATGAAACGGCTAAAGGTCTATGTCGGTGAGGCTCATCCTCACCCGGCTAAGACCAAGGCCAGGACAAAGGGGGCTGAGAACTAGGTGGCTCAAGCCGAGAAGCAAAGCTATTATTATGGCACGGGCAGGCGCAAGACGGCAGTAGCCCGGGTAAAGCTGATACCGGGGGCGGGTGAGATTATTGTCAACGGCACCCCATATGAGGAGTTCTTCCCCTACCCTGAGCACCGCCGCATAATACTGAAGCCGCTCCTGGTTACGGAAAACATGGGCAAGTATAATGCCGTGATTAAGGTAGAGGGGGGCGGCATATCAGGGCAGGGTGGTGCCATCTCTCACGGTATTGCCCGCGCCCTGCTAGCGGCTGATGAGAGCCTTAAGACGGTACTGCGCCAGCACGGGCTGTTGACCAGGGACTCACGGGCTAAAGAGAGAAAGAAGGCCGGGCTCAGGCGGGCGCGCAAGGCACCTCAATACACCAAGCGCTAATTCAGATAGAATTAACCCCATCCCCTCCCCACTTTTAATTTATGTCTTGCTTCACGCTTTCCATTTTTAGCCTGTGTTTTGCTTCCCACCCAACCCACCCTAAGGAGCTCCGCTCCTCAACCTGGGGGGCTAGTTAGTTTTATAGACAAAGCCTACGAGGGCGGGTGGGTGGGAAAATATATAGCAGGGGTAGGGGGGTGGGGTTTCCCCCTCTTTTTATTCCCTTGACGCCCAATCACGAACTGGCTATAATCCTCTTGTCTCCGTGCCGAAGTGGCGGAATGGCAGACGCGCTACGTTCAGGGCGTAGTATCCGTAAGGATGTGGGAGTTCAAATCTCCCCTTCGGCACATTTTTAGGCGCTTGTAGCTCAACAGGATAGAGCGCAGCCCTGCGGAGGCTGAGGTTGTGGGTTCGAGACCCGCCAAGCGCACCATAGTTAATGGGTCCCCGAAAAGTCGAAGACTTTTTGGGTAGTCGTTGGGGCGGTTAGCTCAGTTGGTTAGAGCATCTGCTTTACACGCAGGGGGTCAGAGGTTCAAGTCCTCTACCGCCCACCATA
>CAZUHO010000018.1:9002-11140 GCA_964620725.1 uncultured Dehalococcoidales bacterium | reverse complement strand
CTGAGGGTATGATACGGGAGAACCCGACGCGGGATGTGCCCTCACCCAAGGTGGGAAAGTCGCTGCCCAGGCCAATCTCAATCGCCCAGGTCCGCCTTCTGCTAGAACAACCGTCCAAGCAGGAAACGGTGGAAGCCAAGCGAGACAGCGCCATGCTGCATCTACTATACGCCAGTGGCATGAGAGTAAGCGAGCTGGTGTCCTTGAACGTGACTGATATAAATACCGATGATGGCTACGTGCGATGCTTCGGCAAGGGGCATAAAGAGCGGCTCATCCCCATTGCTCCCAAGGCAGCTCAGATAGTAAAGGAGTATTTAACCGAAGCGCGCCCCCGGCTGGTACGCGACAGCGAGGAAAAGGCTTTGTTCCTCAACCGCCGCGGCGAGAGGTTGACCAGGCAGGGAATCTGGCAAATATTGAAGGGTTATGCCAAGGAAGCCGGACTGGAGGCTCAGGTTACCCCCCACACCCTGAGGCACAGCTTTGCCACCCATATGTTGAGCGGGGGGGCTGACCTGCGCTCGGTTCAGGAACTTCTGGGTCACGCCAACATCTCAACCACCCAGGTCTATACCCATCTCACCACCGACCATATCAGGCGCGCCTATGAGAAATCTCACCCAAGGGCTAAGTAGGAGGTTTTAGATGTCACGTAAATCACGCCGTCAGGGCAGATATCTGCCCCGGAGTAAGAGAAAAAAGGGGAGGAGGGGCTTCTCCACCCCGGCTCAGCCACCAGTAGCCAGCCAAAGTTATGAGCCTGAGCCCCGGGCGGAAGTGGTTGCACCACCGGCAAAGGCACCCGCCCCACGCCCTACAGCCCCCTTAGCTCAGACCCCCCATGTCACTGCTGAACTAAAGATGATTGGTATCCTTTCCGGGATAATGCTGGCTATTCTTATTGCTTTAGCCTTTATCTTGCCCTAGACTTAACCAAGCAGTGCCGACCATGGATTTTGACGCCGCCAGAGCTGAGTTAATCGACCAACTAAGTACCGAGATTAAAGACAAGCGGGTACTAGCGGCAATGCGCACTATCCCCAGGGAGCTTTTCGTGCCCAGGGAAAGTCGGCACCTAGCCTATGAAGACAAACCGCTCCCCATCGGTTATGAGCAGACGATTTCTCAGCCCTTTATCATTGCCCTCATGACCGAAGCCCTGGAGCTTAGAGGCAAGGAGAGGGTCCTGGAGGTGGGCTGTGGTAGCGGCTACCAGGCAGCTATTCTAGCCAAGCTAGCCCACCATGTCGTTACCATTGAGCGTCTAAAGCCCCTGGCTGAGGCAGCCAAGAAGGTGCTGGATGGGCTGGGCTTTACCAATGTTGAGGTGCATGTCGCCGAGGAGACACTGGGCTGGCGGAGGGAAGCCCCCTATGACGCGATAATGGTTACCGCCGCCGCCCCTCATGTACCACCTGACCTGTTAGCCCAGCTAAAGATTGGGGGGAGGATGGTAATCCCCGTCGGCTCCCGCCAACTGCAGGAGCTATGTAAGATTACCAGGGGCAGGAAGAAGAACAAAATTGAGAACCTGGGTGGCTGCCGCTTTGTCGCCCTTATTGGCAGGGGTGCCTGGGAGAAGGAATAAAAGCCGAAAGGAGGAGTAATGGAGGTTCTGGAGGCAATCAAGACGAGGAGGAGTATCCGCAAGTATAAGACAACAGTGGTAGATGACAGGACTATTGAAACCATCCTTGAGGCTGCCTGCTGGGCGCCATCCTGGGCTAATAGCCAGTGCTGGCGATTTGTTGTGGTGCGGGATGCTGATACAAGAAGCAAACTGGCTGAGGCGCTAGCCAGCGTATCGGAAAGACCAAATCGGGCTATCAATGCCGTTAGAAACGCCCCGGTGGTAATCGTCGCCTGCGCCGAGCTGGGGAAGTCGGGTTATTTTATGCCGGAGCCGGGAAAGCCGGTTACCGATAAGGGCGATTCCTGGTACATGTTCGACACCGCCCTGGCCATGCAGAACCTGACACTTGCCGCTCATTCCCTGGGTCTGGGGACAGTGCATATCGGCGCCTTTGACGCTAAAAAGGTAGCCGAAATTCTTGAAGTACCACAAGGTTTTTGTGTCGTTTCCATGACCCCCCTGGGCTACCCCGATGAGGAGCCGCCGCTCAGACCGAGGAGAG
>CAZUHO010000018.1:0-8902 GCA_964620725.1 uncultured Dehalococcoidales bacterium | reverse complement strand
CCCTTAGGGCGTCTGCGGGTTATCCTGTCATGTTCCCTTCCCTTGGGGTGGGGTAGGGAGATTGTAAAGAGGTGAAACCTTTTTGGGGGGGAGGGTGGGAAGAAAGAGCACAAAAACTTGCCCCGCCCTCCGAGCCTGAGTATAATACCACCGTAAGTAAGCTAGAGGTGATTAGATGGAGCAATTCGGTCTGGATAAAATTCGTAATGCTGTTTTGTTATCTCACAGCGGTGCCGGCAAGACCTCAGCCGCAGAGGCAATGCTGTTTAATGCCAAAGCCATTAACCGCCTGGGCAAGGTTGAGGAGGGGACTACTACCTCGGATTATGACCCTGATGAGATAAAGCGCCGGATCAGTATAAACCTCTCCATACTGCCCTACCAGTGGAAGGGGGCAAAGATTAACCTTATTGATACCCCCGGTTATTCTGATTTTGTCGGCGAGGTCAAGGCGGCAATGCGGGTCGCCGAAGGGGCGGTAATCCTAGCCTGCGCTGCCTCCGGTGTTGAGGTTGGCACGGAGCAGGTCTGGTCATACTGTGAGGAAGCTAAGCTGCCCCGCCTTATCTTTATCAACAAGATGGACAGAGAAAACGCTGACTTCTACCAGACGGTGGGGCAGATTCAGTCCAAGTTTGGCTCAAAGTGCGTACCGCTGCAGCTACCGATAGGTGCTCAGGACAGCTTTGAGGGAATAGTGGACCTGCTGACGATGAAAAGCTATACCGGCTCGGCGGCAAAGGAGGCTGAGCTTCCCGACTCGCTTAAGGGTAAAGCCGATTCTTTCCGCGAGAAACTGGTGGAGGCAGCGGCTGAGGCTGATGACAAGCTCATAGAGAAGTACCTGGGTGGTGAAGAGCTCAGCCTGGAGGAACTGGGTGGCGGCTTACAAAAGGCGGTATCAGAGGGCAGGGTCGTGCCCATTTTAACCGGCTCGGCAATGAAGAATATAGGTCTTCCCTGGCTTATGGACGCCATAAACAGCTACCTGCCATCGGCTAAAGAGCGAGAGGTGGCAGTTAGTGGCGGTAAGGGTATGCAGCCGTCTCAGGATGGTCCGCTGGCGGCTCTGGTGTTCAAGACCACCGCTGACCCCTATGTCGGTAAACTCACCTACTTCCGTGTTTATAGCGGCGTTATCAACAGCAACTCCCAGGTGTGGAACGCCAACCGCAATGGTGCTGAGCGCATCGGTCAGCTATTTATACTCAGGGGCAAAAACCAGGAGCCAGTACCCAAGGTCGGAGCCGGAGACATCGGGGCGGTGGCTAAGCTGACCACGACCGGCACCGGCGATACATTATGCAACCAGGATAAGCCGGTGAAGATTGCTCCCATAGGGTTCCCCGAGCCGGCTTTTAGTCTGGCGGTACACCCCAAGACCAAGGCTGACGTGGATAAGCTGGGAGGGGCACTGTCCAGGCTGGCTGAGGAAGACCACACTCTTCAGGTGCGCCGTGAAGTTGATACCAACGAGACCATCCTGTCCGGCATCGGCGAGTCCCAGCTTGAGGTGGCGGCAGAAAAGATGATGCGCAAATTTGGCGTCGGGGTGAAGCTGGATGTACCCAAGGTACCATATAAGGAGACAATCACCGTGCCCACCAAGGCTGAGTACAAGCATAAGAAGCAGACGGGGGGGCACGGTCAATATGGGCATGTCCTTCTTGAGCTTGAGCCTTTACCGCGGGGCACCGGCAATGAGTTCGCCAACAAGGTAGTGGGCGGGGCAATACCGAGGAACTATATCCCGGCGGTGGAAAAGGGGGTCAATGAAGCCTTTAAGGAAGGGGGCTTGGCTCGCTACCCGGTTGCCGACCTGAAGGCAACAGTCTATGACGGCAGCTTCCACCCCGTTGATTCCTCGGATATATGCTTTAAGATTGCCGGGGCGGGGGCGCTGAAGAAGGGAATGACCGAGGGGCAACCGGTCTTGCTCGAGCCGATAATGAATATCAGTGTTACCGTCCCCGAGGACTTTACCGGTGATATTATCGGCGACCTTAACACCAAGCGGGCGCGGGTGCAGGGGATGAACCCCGGCGGCGGGGTTAATATTATTGAAGCCCAGGTGCCACTGGCTGAGATTCTGCGCTACGCCATAGACCTGAAATCAATAACCCAGGGCAGGGGCAGCTATAAGACGGAGTTCAGCCACTACGAGGAAGTGCCGGCGCACGTCGCCCAGAAGATTATCTCAGAAAGGCAGGCGGAGAAGACCTAGGTGGCTCTTATCTCCTGCCTCATGAAGACCACATAGCTTACCCCGAAGCAAGCAGCGGTCAGACCAATCAATATGGTGAGGTGCGGCCACACCAGGAGCAAGCTCTGTCCCAGGGAGAGGGGATTGGGTATCATATAAACCGCCTCACCCATGGTAACAACACCCAGGGTTCTGACCAGCGGCAACAGCAGTGCTGAGCTGGATTCCAGGAATAAGTAACTCGGGGATATGCGCAGTAACAGTTGTTGCAGCTCGAAGTTGTGAATCAGCACCTGGGTAGTCCCGTCGGCAGTTGGAGCCAGGGCATTGGCTAGGGCTGGTGCCACCATAAAGATGTAAAAAAGGCTGAAGAATAGCCAGAAGGCGAGCGAGGTAAGCAGCGAGGTGCCTGCCCACCGAAATAGCACCGAGAAAAGCATTGCCAGTCCTATCCAAAAAGCCCCATAAATAATGAGGGAAACCAGGTAGAGGAAAAGCCTGATGAACTCTTCAGAGTTTGGAGGCACACCGATAATACGCAGACCGTATCCCCCAATTAA
Source organism: uncultured Dehalococcoidales bacterium (assembly GCA_964620725.1). Lineage (GTDB taxonomy): Bacteria > Chloroflexota > Dehalococcoidia > Dehalococcoidales > BS750m-G39 > CAVTZP01. Next base: position 6,139 of record CAZUHO010000018.1, on the reverse strand, counting down.
CAATATGCTGGCAGTTGCCATTATTGATAGGGTAAATATGCTGGCCAGGAATTTGGCGTTAATGACATTGTCCCTGAACACGGGTTGAGACAGTACTCGGCTTAAAGTCCCGCTAGCCCGCTCGCTATTTATGGCATCAAAGCCCAGCGCTATTCCAATAAAGGGCATAAAAAATAGGGCCATAATGGTGGGGAAGTTCAACAGGGCGGGAATAGCCTGCTCCGAGGTGGTAAACAAGCCGAGGAAAACAAATTCGCTTGTCTGCATTGATCCCTCTCGTATCCCCAAATAAGCAGCATGGAGCGCCATGGCGCTGACGGCGAATACCAGAAGAAGTACCACTATACATCTGATGCTGGTGAAATAGTCGGCAAGTTCCTTTCGAAATATGGTAAACATTTAGCCCTCGTGAAAATACTTCATATATACATCATCCAGAGAGAATTCCTGGATCTTCATCTGGGTTAGCGGGATATCGCTCTCTACCACTGCCTTGGCAATCTTAGACCGCAGGTCGGCATCAGCGCTGATTTTAAGCAGCTTGCCCTTGGCTTCCACCTTTCTCACCCCGTCGATTTTCTTAATCATCTTCACCAGTTGGGGGCTGGCTTTAGCCGTTTCCACCTCTATCCGGTAGCGGCCCTCGGCGAGAGCCTCCCGGCTGAGGGCGTCCAGAGAGCCCTCAACCACCAGCTTGCCCTTGGACAATATCCCTATACTATGGCAAACCCTTTGCACTTCATACAGCCGGTGGGAGGAAAGAATCACCGTTGTCCCCATCTTGGGCAGCTTGGCTATGAGGTCAAGGATCTGATTAATCCCCTTGGGGTCAAGCCCGGCAGTGGGCTCATCAAGAAAGACAACCTTTGGCTTCTTGACCAGCACGTCAGCTATCCCTAATCGCTGCTTCATTCCCCGGGAGAACTTGCGCACGGCAACGTCAGCCATGTCAGTCATGCCCACTGACTTTAGCACCTGCTCAATGAGAGGCTCGGACTCAGCCTCGCTGATGTTATTTAGCTGGGCAATAAACTTGAGGTTTTCCCTGGCGGTGAGGTCCTCATAGAACCCCAGCTTTTCCGGCAGGTATCCGGCGAGGCGTTTTACCTTGAGCGGCTCCCTGGTGGAGTCAAAGCCAAAGACTCGGGCGCTGCCTGACGCCGGCTCGGTTAGTCCCAGCAACATAAGGATGGTAGTGGTCTTGCCGGCGCCGTTGGGACCGAGCAAGCCAAATACCTCGCTCTCAACAATGCGGAGGTTGAGGCGGTCAACCACAGTGGCGCCGTCATACCTCTTGGTCAGGTCTTTGGTCTCGACAACTATCTTTTTGCCCATCGGCTTACCGTCGGCTAAATCGCATAAAGACAAAGGCTAGTCCAGCAATAACCAGCACTATGATGGCCACCCCAACCCACCCCCAGACAGTCGGTGTCTCCACGGTAACCCTGATACTAACCTCAGTCGTTCCTTGCTCTGCCTTGGCAGTAAGGACAACCTCATAGTCCCCGGCAATAGCCTTGGCTCCCGGCTTTATGTTGACATCTACGGTCTGAGAGCCGCCGGCAACAGGGGAATCAATCTGTGCCGGGGAGAACTCAACAGTCCAGCCGGTTGGTTTATCCGAGGAGAAGGTGATATTATCAAGAGGCGCCGAGCCCGTATTTGCTACCACCAGCGTAAAGAAGTTATCCTTGCCTGCGGTAGCCTTGGTACTAAGGAGACCATCGGGGGTAGTTAAAGACATTCCATACCTGGCGCTTACTACCGGGATGACGCTGAGAGTGCCCTGAATTTCGCCCGAGCTTGCTTCCACCGTTACCTGGTATTCCCCGGGCTCAGCCCAGGAGGGGGAAGCGGTATAAACACTTATCCTGTTACCGGAGGTTGCCCCTGGCTCAAGCCTGATGTCCCCTATAATCTTGTCTTTGGGATAGCTGGGGGTAATATACGTCGTCCAGCCCGACGGCCCGGTAGCTGACAGGTTAAAGTTACGAGCCTCGCTCCCTGTGTAATTTAAGGTAACCTCAAACTCAAAACCAGCCCCGGCGGTCCCCTCCAGCTTGGTGTAAGGTGTGGTCAGCTCAACCGTTTCCTCCTGAGCTAAGGCAGCAGGTGGGAACATAAAAAGCAGGCTGACCAGTAACAGGCACAAACCCAACATAATTCTTATCTTCATCGTCTTGCTCCTTTAATAGTGCTTGGTTTACCCAGCGAGAAGCTCCTTAAGCTTACTGGTAAAGGCGGGCATCACCTTTTTCCAGTCGCCAACGACGCCGAAGCGGGCTTCCCTGAAGATGTTTGCCTCAGCGTCTTTGTTTATGGCTACTATGGTCTTAGAGCCAGAGCAGCCGGACATATGCTGGCTGGAGCCGGAGAGGGCTACGGCGATATAGAGGTCAGGGGTAATAATCTTACCCGTTAGCCCTATCTGTGCCCCGGCTGGCACCCACTCATTATCGCAGGGAGGGCGGGTAGCCCCCACCGCCCCCTTGAGCAGACTCGCCAGTGCCTCTAACTGTCCAAAACCTTCGGCGCTTCCAATGCCCCTACCGCCGCTTACCACCACCTTGGCATCCTCAAGCCTTATCCCCTCCACCTTTTCCGGCACCTTCTCCACCACCTTGGTCCTTACCGCCGAGAGGTCAAGGCCAGCGTCAACGGTGACTGTCTCCCCTTTTCTTGAGGCATCTGGCTCCAGGGGGGTCATTGCCTTAGCTCTGACGGTAGCTATCTGGGGAAAAGCGGAGCAGACAAAGACGGCCTGGGCATTCCCGCCGTAGACGGGCTTGGTCTGCAACATCAGCTTTGACTGGGGGTCAATAGCCAGCTCCAGACAGCCCAGAGAGGCCGCCGTGTTTAGCCTGAAGGCTAGCCTCGGCGCCAGGTCACGACCAATAGCGGTCTGCCCCATAAGCAGAATCTGGGGCATCGCCTGCTTGACTACCTTTTCCATCACCGAGACGTAGGAATCGGTCTGGTAGTCCTTGAGCAGAGGGTCATCAACCAGGTAAACCTTGTCGGCGCCGAAGGTAATTGCTTCCTTAGCCAAGCCGCTTATACCGCTGCCGACTAAGACTGCGGAGAGTTCCTGTCCAAGGTCATCAGCCAGCTTCCTGCCACCGCCCAGCAGCTCGGCGGCGCTTGCCGCCAGCTTTCCCCCCACCGCCTCGCAAAAAATCATAACGCCTTTATATTCAGCCATAATCTACTTCCTTATAACACCTTTGCTTCCCTTAGCTTTGCGGCGAGATTAACCGCCGCTTCCTCGGGGCTCTCGCCCTCGATAATTTCGCACTTCCCCTCACGAACCGGCTGGAATAGCTTGAGCAGTTTGGTGCGCCTGCCCCCAGCCCCAACCTGCGACGGCTCCACCCCAATATCACCCGGTTTCCAGACAACCGCCTCCTTCTTCTTAGCCGCCATAATTCCCTTTATCGTGGGGTAGCGGGGCTCACCAATCTCATTGCTTACCGTTATTAAAGCGGGCAGGGATACCTCAACCACCTCGTAGCCATCGTCGGTCACCCGCTCCACCTTTGCCTTGCCATCGGCGATTTCTATCTTCTTGACCAGGGTTATGCTGGGCAGCCCCAGCAGCTCGGCAACGCCCGAGCCTACCTGCCCCGCATTCCAGTCAGAAGCCTCCCTGCCGCAGAAGACTATATCATAGTCGCCTATCTTCTTGATGGTCATAGCCAAGGCGTAGGCGGTTGAGTAGCTGTCACCGCCGTCAAAGGCTTCATCCTCAAGCAGGATTAGCTCGTCAGCCCCCATAGCCAGCGGCTTCTTAACTATGTCCCGCATCTGGTTGGCTCCCAGGCTTATAGCGGTAACCTTGCCGCCCACGGCATCCTTGATTTTTAACGCTGCCTCTACGGCATATTCAGCGTAGGGGTCAACAACCGGTGATACACCCGGGGGCGGCACCACCTTATTAGCCGAGGGATCAATCTTAAAGCTGGCGGGCGGTGCTTCCGGGTCAATCACCTGCTTGATGCAGACAATCATATTCATAACAACTAATTCCTCCGTCTAGGGCAAAGCCCAACTGATTAATTTAGCAGTGTAGCCATTGCCTGTCAAGTTAAGCCGAGGCTTACCACCCGCTCTATACCGCTCAGGTCAGGAATAACCTTGATTTTACCACCCGGGAAGAGAGTATTAAGCAGAGTGGTTACTGCTCTGCCCTGCCCCTGTCCCACCTCCAGAAGCAAAGAGCCGCCTGTACAGAGCTTATCACCGACTTGACAGCAGAGCCGGCGTATTTTTTCTATACCGTCCCCACCCCCGTCAAGCGCCAGCCGCGGCTCAAACACAATTCCGCTTAAATCTGACTTCCTAACATAGGGGAGGTTGGCGATTATAAGGTCAACCGCCTCCGGCAGGGGGTCAAGCATATTACCGTGGAGGAGACAGACCCTGTCTGTTACCCCATGTTTCTGGCAGTTAATCCAGGCGACTTCAAGGGCGGGGGCTGATATATCGGTGGCGTAAATCCTGGTCTCCGCTAATTCAAGCGCCAAGCTGACGGCAACAGCCCCGGAGCCGGTGCCAACCTCGGCTATAGCGGACAGGGGATGATTTTGAGCCAGACGCAGGGCTTCTTCCACCAGCAGCTCGCTTTCCGGGCGGGGGATAAGGACGCGGGGGTCAACATAGAAATCAAGGCCGTAGAACTCCCGGTGCCCGGTGATATAAGCCGCAGGCTCGCCGCCCAGGCGGCGCTCAATGAATCGCCGGAAGGCTGCCTCTTGTTCCGGGTTAAGTTTACGGTCAAGGTCCAGATACAACTGGGTGCGGCTTATCCCCAAGGTATGCCTTAGTAATAGCTCGCACTCCAGAGGGGTATCTTCGATATTTTTCTGGGCAAGAATGACCCGGGCGCGGCTAAGAACTTGTTTCAGGCTCACGCCAGCTGCCCTTCCAGTTGCTTTGCCCGCTCGCTGGTGGCTAGGGCATCTATGAGCTCGCCAAGCTCGCCATCAAGGACACCCTGGAGGTTATGTAAGCTTAGATTGATGCGGTGGTCAGTAATGCGGTCCTGGGGGAAATTATAGGTCCTTATCTTTTCGGCGCGCTCGCCGGTGCCCACCTGGGAGCGGCGTTGTTTGGTTATCTCCTCTTCCTGCTTGCGCTTCTCTATATCAAGAAGGCGGGCTCGGAGCACGGACATCGCCTTCTTTCTGTTTCTTAGCTGCGAGCGCTCGTCCTGGCAGGTGCTGACCATTCCGGTGGGCAGGTGGGTAACACGGACGGCGGTGGCTACCTTATTTACATTCTGTCCCCCCGCCCCACCGCTGTGGTAAATATCAATCCTAAGATCGCTGGGGTTAATTGCCACCTCCACTTCATCAGCCTGAGGGAGAACGGCTACCGTAGCCGTTGAGGTATGAATCCTGCCCGAAGATTCAGTGACCGGTATTCGCTGCACGCGGTGCACCCCCCGCTCATACTTCAGACGGCTGAAGACACCCTTACCCTTTACCTCAAATATAATCTCCTTGAAGCCACCGACGCCGCTCTCATTGCTATCAATAATGTCTACTTCCCAGCCTTTAGATTGGGCATACCTGGTATACATGCGAAAGAGGTCGGCGGCAAACAGCCCGGCTTCATCACCACCAGCCCCCGCCCTGATTTCCATGATGATATCCCTTTCATCACTGGCATCCTTGGGCACGAGGGCAAGCTTCAGCCCTTGAAGCTTGCTCTCCAGCTTTGCCTCCAGTTTTTCTATCTCCTGCTTGACCATGGTGCTCATCTCTTCGTCAAGCTCAGCAGTGAGCATTGATTTCGTTTTTTCCAGCTCCCTTGAAGTCGCTTCGTACTGCCGGTACCTGGTTACCACGTCCTCAATGCCCGCCTTCTCCCGAGCCAATGCCTGCAATTTCTTCAGGTCGGTGGCTATCTCAGGCGCAGCCATTTGCTGGTCTAACTCCTGGTAACGGCGCTCTATTTGTTCCAGTCTGTCCCACATAGTTTTATTCCTACGGAAAAATTATAGCACAGGCATAGCTACTGCTCAAATAGGGGCTTGATTGTTTACCGATGTTTAATGTTCCCACCCTCCCACCCTCAAAGGCTAAGCCCCAATGGGCGGGAGTACTCACTACATAACAAGCCGCAGACGCCCATAGGG
>CAZUHO010000017.1:8404-11388 GCA_964620725.1 uncultured Dehalococcoidales bacterium | reverse complement strand
TCGTTACACCTTTCGTGCGGGTCGGAACTTACCCGACAAGGGATTTCGCTACCTTAGGACCGTTATAGTTACGGCCGCCGTTCACCGGGGCTTCGGTTCGGGGCTTCGCTTACGCTAACCCCTCCCCTTAACCTTCCGGCACTGGGCAGGTATCAGCCCCTATACTTCAGCTTTCGCTTTTGCAGAGACCTGTGTTTTTGTTAAACAGTCGCCTGGGCCAATTCTGTGCCACCTAGGAAAACTAGGCACCCCTTATCCCGAAGTTACGGGGTTAGATTGCCGAGTTCCTTAACGAGGGTTATCTCGAACACCTTGGGACATTTATCCCTACCTACCAGAGTCGGTTTGCGGTACGGGCGCTCCTACATCAAAGGCAACGAGGCTTTTCTTGACGGCATGGGATCAGCTAAGTCACTTTGGATTTCTCCTCAACTTCCCCCCACCTTCAGCTTAACATCCGGGGTGGATTTGCCTGCCCCAGCATTACCTATAGTGAGGGACGCACCATGTCCATTAGGCACGCTCAGCCTACCCTCCCGTGTTCCCCCTTTGCCTCAATAGGGGCGGTACGGGAATATTAACCCGTTGTCCATCGCCTACGCCTTTCGGCCTCGGCTTAGGCCCGACTAACCCTACGCGGATTAACCTTCCGTAGGAAACCTCAGGTTTTCGGTGGATGTGTTTCTCACACACCTTACGCTACTCATGCCGGCATTCTCACTTCCCTGCGCTCCACCATTACTCACATAACAGCTTCACTGCCCAGGGAACGCTCCCCTACCATTCCAGCAAGCTGGAATCCATAGCTTCGGTGGCGAACTTAAGCCCCGTTGAATTGTCGGCGCAGCACCACTCAACCAGTGAGCTGTTACGCATTCTTTAAAGGGTGGCTGCTTCTAAGCCAACCTCCTGGCTGTCTGTGCAATTCTACTTCCTTTACCACTTAGCTCGCTCTTAGGGACCTTAGCTGATGGTCTGGGCTGTTTCCCTCTCGACTACGGAGCTTATCCCCCGCAGTCTCACTCCCAGGCTTGAGGTTAATGGCATTCGTGGTTTGGTTGGAGTTGGTAAGATACTTTCCCCCTAGTCCATCCAGAGCCCTACCTCCATTAACTAAAACCTGAGGCTGCACCTCAATGCATTTCGGGGAGAACCAGCTATCACCGGGTTCGGTTGGCATTTCACCTCTACCCACAGCTCATCCTACAGTTTTGCAACACTGAAAGGTTCGGGCTTCCACTCCGATTTTCTCGAAGCTTCACCCTGGCCATGGGTAGCTCACCCGGCTTCGGGTCTGATCCATGTAACAAAATCGCCCTATTAAGACTCGCTTTCGCTACGGCTCCGTCACTTAGTGACTTAACCAGCAACATAGATCAACTCACCGGCTCATTCTTCAATAGGCACGCCATCAGAGCTTAAAGCTCCTCTGACCGCTTGTCAGCACACGGTTTCAGGTTCTATTTCACTCCCCTCCCGGGGTACTTTTCACCTTTCCCTCACGGTACTTGTTCACTATCGGTCATCAAGGGTATTTAGCCTTACCCTGTGGTCAGGGTAGATTCCCACAGGATTTCTCGTGTCCCGTGGTACTCAAGTACAGACAAGGAGCCTACCCCTTTCGTTTACGGGACTCTCACCCTCTATGGTTACCCTTTCCAGGGACCTTCAACTAGGGTTCAGTTTGTAACTCCTTAACCCATTCTGGACTGGGTCATGTCTGCCTTACAACCCCCTATAAACATAGGCTCCAGAGCCACTGAGCTTATAGGGTTTGGGCTATTTCCCCTTTCGTTCGCCACTACTCAGGGAATAATTTCCTTTCCTCGGGGTACTGAGATGTTTCACTTCCCCCGCTTACCTCCTCCCGGCCTATGTGTTCAGCCGGGGGTGTCCTTCTTTAGGAAGGACGGGTTGCCCCATTCGGGAATCCCCGGCTAGGCTTGTTCGACAGCTCACCGAGGCTTATCGCAGTCTTACTACGCCCTTCTTCGGCCCTTGATACCAAGGCATCCACCATGCGCCTTATTCCGCTTGACCTGCTTCAGATTTGATATTAGCCCTCAGTATTCAATTGTTAAGGTACACGAGACATAAAATAGCGGCTTGGTGAAATTCACCAAGCCGTGCTTGGTTTACGATCACCAAGTTCCCCTACTCACGTCTCCAATTTGGTCATCGCTCAAATACTAACACAAGGCACAAGCTTTGTCAAGACAAATACTTATTTGTTTTGACAATTTATTTAGATTGTCTATTACTTTATCCCCCTCTCCACTCTTGGAGAGGGGGCGGAGGTTTTAAAAGAGGGGCTAACGCCCCTCTTAAACACCCAGTTAAAATGGGAGAGGACGATACAATCCACCTCCAATGAAGCAGAGTGATAAGCCGCAAAGCCTAATGGGCGGGAGGGTGGGAAAAAAGAGTTAAGCTTAAAGCGGGGAGGGTGGGTGGGTTATTTGTTGACATATAGCTATTAGTATGGTAATATTACACCCTAACGCTCAGCAGTTCCAGCTGAGAGCTGGGGGGTAGAAAATTAGCTTTCAATCCCTCGCCTTCAGCTTCCAAATGGATGAGCTATAGCTCATCCATTTAAATTGTGTGGGCAAGGAGGAAGAGGTGCCTACGGTTAACCAGCTTATACGGAAAGGGCGCAAGCAGGTGCTAAAGAAGACCAAAGCCCCAGCACTGCACCTTAGCTACAATGCGCTCAAAAACAGGCTTGTGCCGGGGAAGAGCTCCCCGCAGAAGAGGGGGGTATGCGTACAGGTTAAGACTACCACCCCCAAGAAGCCTAATTCGGCACTGCGCAAAATAGCCAGGGTGAGGCTGACCAGCGGCATAGAGGTAACCGCTTATATCCCTGGTGAGGGGCATGAGCTTCAGGAACACTCGGTGGTTTTAATCAGGGGCGGAAGGGTGAAGGACTTGCCCGGCGTCCGCTACCATATCATACGCGGGGCACTGGATACCACCGGCGT
>CAZUHO010000017.1:0-8304 GCA_964620725.1 uncultured Dehalococcoidales bacterium | reverse complement strand
CGGCTAAGGCAGCTCCAGAAGCTGAGGCTACCGAAAAAAGCGAAACATAAGAGAGAGAAATGCCAAGACGAGCTCGTGCAACAACAAGACAGATAGCCACCGACGCCAAATATGACAGTGAAATCATCGCCGGCTTGATTAACAAGGTTATGACAGGGGGCAAGAAGAGCGTGGCGCAGAGTATAGTCTATGGTGCCATTGACATGATTGAGCAGCAAGGGGCAAAGGAGCCGGCTAGTTTTTTGGAACAGGCGGTGAGGAATGCTACCCCTCAGCTTGAGGTCAAGCCACGCCGGGTTGGGGGCGCCACCTATCAGGTACCGGTAGAGGTTAGACCAACGCGGGGGCGGTCCCTGGCCCTCCGCTGGCTGGTAGCATCAGCCCGGGCCAGGGCAGGCAAATCTATGGCGGAAAAGCTGGCGGCGGAACTTAGCGATGCCTCCCAAGGGCAAGGGACAACGATAAAAAAGCGTGAGGACACTCACAAGATGGCTGAGGCTAACAGAGCCTTCGCCCATTACCGATGGTGAGGAGGGGACTGTGCCCAGGAGTTTCCCATTAGAACAAATACGTAATATTGCTATTATCGCCCATATTGATGCCGGTAAGACCACAACTACCGAAAGAGTCCTCTATTACACCGGTAGAACCTATAAGATTGGCGAGGTGGACGAAGGCACGGCAGTGATGGACTGGATGGACGAGGAGAAGAGGCGTGGTATTACCATCACCGCTGCCGCTACCACCTGCTACTGGCAGGAGCACCGCATCAATATTATTGATACCCCGGGGCATGTTGATTTCACCGCCGAGGTGGAGCGAAGCCTCAGGGTGCTGGATGGCGGGGTGGTGGTCTTTGACGGCGTAGCCGGTGTTGAGGCTCAGTCGGAGACGGTATGGCGGCAGGCGGATAGATACAAAGTATCCCGAATATGCTTCATCAATAAGATGGACCGAGTTGGCGCTAACTTCGAGCGTACCCTGTCCATGATTAAAGACCAGCTACGCGCCAATCCCCTCCCCGTGCAACTGCCTCTGGGCAGCGAAGAATCATTTGTGGGCGTTATTGACCTCGTGGAGAACAAGGCATGGCAATTTGATGCCAAACCTGACTTGCCACCGGTTGAGGTGCCCATTCCTGAATCGGAAAAAGAGCGGTGCGAGCAGTTTCGCCATCTCCTGATTGAGAGATTGTCTGAGACTGACGACCAGATTATGGCGGATTATCTCAGGGGCAGCCCTGTTACCCCGGCTGAGCTAAGAGGGGCGCTGCGAAGGGTAACCCTGGCGGCAAAGGGGGTACCCATTCTTTGTGGCAGCGCCCTGAAAAACAAGGGTATTCAGCTACTACTTGATGCCATCGTCAGCTACCTTCCCTCGCCGGCGGATATGCCCCCGGTAAGGGCTACTGACATCAGGGGAGGCGGCGAAGTCACCCGACCACCGAAAGACGACGTCCCCTTCTCCGCACTGGCGTTTAAGGCGGTCCCAGACCCCTTCGTCGGCAGGCTGGTCTATTTTAGAGTGTATTCGGGCAAGGTGAAGGTGGGAGCACAGGTGCTTAACGCAACGCGGGGCAAGAGGGAGCGCATCGGACGCCTGCTCAGAATGCACGCCAATCACCGTGAGGAGATAACCAGGGCTGATACCGGTGATATCGTGGCTACCCTGGGTCTCAAGAATACCTTCACCGGCGATACCCTGTGCCATTACTCCCAGCCGGTGCTTCTGGAAGCAATCCGCTTCCCCGAGCCGGTGCTCTCGGTTGCCGTTGAGCCCACAACCAGGGCTGACCAGGAGAGGCTGGGGATAGCCCTGCAACGCCTGACCGAGGAAGACCCCACCTTCAAGGTAAACTACGACAAGGAGGCGGGGCAGACGATTATATCGGGTATGGGCGAGCTTCACCTGGAGTATCTGGTGGACAGACTGTTCACTGAATTTGGCGTCGGGGCAAAGGTGGGCAAGCCCAGGGTCGCCTATAAGGAGACCATTACCACAACGGTGACGATGGAGGGAAGGTTTATCCGCCAGAGCGGCGGGCATGGACAGTACGGCCATGTCTGGCTCCGGCTTGAGCCTATGGAGCGGGGCAACGGCTTTGAATTCGTTGACCGCATTAAAGGGGCGGCTATTCCCAAGGAATATATACCGGCAGTAGAGATGGGCGTTAAAGAAGCGATGGAGACCGGCGTAGTGGCTGGCTATCCCGTAGTTGACGTCAGGGCTACCGTCTATGACGGCAGCTACCACGAGGTTGACTCTTCGGAGATGGCCTTCAAGATGGCGGCTTCAATGGCGCTGAAGGACGGCGTGATGAAAGCCAAGCCTATCCTGCTTGAGCCGATTATGAAGCTGGAAATAGTTGCACCAGAGCAGTTTCTTGGTGATATAATGGGTGACCTGAATTCAAGGCGGGGACAGGTTGAATCTGTGGGGACACGTAACGATATGGTTGTCATTCGTGTCCTGGTACCATTAGCCGAGACCTTCGGCTACGCAACCAGTCTCCGGTCGCTAACCCAGGGTAGGGCAACCCATACCCTGGAATTTCATCGCTATCAGGAGGTTTCTGCCGAACTGGCAGACGAGATAACGGGTAAGACCAAGGTTAGATAGAGGTTCTATATGCCGAAGCAGAAAATTCGGATTAAGCTAAAGAGTTATGACCACAAGATTCTGGACCAGTCGGCAGAGCAGATTGTAGCTGCCGTGGAGCGGACGGGAGCGGTTGTTATCGGGCCGGTGCCCTTGCCAACGCGCATTAAGCGCTTCAGCGTTATCCGCTCCCCGTTCATTGATAAGGACTCGCAGGAGCAGTTTGAGATTAGAACCCATAAGCGCCTGATTGATATCGTTGAAAGCACGTCTAAGACGATAGACGCCCTGGGCAGCCTGACTCTACCGGCAGGGGTTGAAATAAACATTAAGCTGTAAGGTCTAAGGATATGGTTCAAGGAATTATTGGCAAAAAGCTGGGCATGGGGCGGATATTCAGGGAAGATGGCGAGGTTGAAGCAGTCACCGCCATTGAAGCCGGCCCGTGCACTATAACCCAGGTCAAGACCAAGGCTAAGGAAGGATATGACGCTGCCCGGCTCGGCTTCGGTGAAGCCAAGAAGGGGCAGTCTAAGTACCTGCGAGAGTTCATGGTAGCTGACAGTGAAGCCATTAAGGTTGGAGATAAGATTGACGTTAGCCTCTTTAAGGAGGGCGACCTGGTTGATATCAGCGGGGTGTCAAAGGGTAAGGGCTTTGCCGGGGTGGTGAAACGCCACCATTTTGCCGGCGGGCCCAAGACCCACGGACAGTCCGACCGCCACCGCGCCCCCGGCTCTATCGGCGCCACCACCTCCCCGGGCAGGGTGCTCAAGGGGATGAAGATGGCAGGACATATGGGCAACAGTCGGGTTACGGCGCGCAATCTGGAGGTACGTAAGGCTGACCCGGCTCGTAACCTCCTGCTGGTTAAGGGGGCTGTCCCCGGGGCAAGAAACGGACTACTCCTGATAAAGAAAGCGGTGGGGAGGAAGTAAGTGCAAGTCCCAGTTTATAGCCTTAGCGGTGAGGTGGTTAAACAAATTGAAGTAAGCGACAGCGTCTTTGGCGTGCCCTTTAACGAGACGGTGGTGCATCAAGCCGTAGTAAGGCAAAGGGCAAATGCCCGCCAGGGAACGGCCAGCACCAAAACTCGCGGTGAGGTCGCCGGCAGCACCAGAAAGCTATACCGGCAGAAGCACACCGGAATGGCCCGGGCTGGCAGCAAGAAGTCGCCAACACGCCGGGGTGGCGGCATCACCTTCGGCCCCAAGCCAAGGAGCTACCGCCAGGAAATGCCGAAGAAGATGCGCCGCCTGGCGCTAAGGTGCGCCCTATCGGCTAAGGCAAGGGATGAAGAACTAATGGTCCTGGAGAAGCTGGAGCTTGGCCAGCCCAAGACCAAGGAGATGGCAGGGGTTCTGGTGGCGCTGGGGGTGGATTCCTCAGCCCTCATCGTTACCGGTGAGCCTGAGGAAAACGTAGTCAAGTCAGCTCGTAACCTGGCAGAGGTCAAGACCCTGCCCGCCAATATACTCAATGTGGTTGATATCCTCTCCTGCAAGAGGTTATTGATGACCGAGGCGGCGGTGCGCAAGACAGAAGATTTATGGGGAAAGGAGTCAAATAAATGAGTAAGAGAGCATACATAGCGGTTCTGGTGATAATCGGCTTGCTGGCTACGGTATTACTCGGTGCCTGTGAACAGGGTGAGTCAACGGGGGTTGAGAAACCCGAGGTTGCCTACGTCCCCCAGGGCTGGTTTCTGAGCACTGATTCAGATTACCCGGAGTATACCGGCAACGGTTACTGGGGGCTCGTTGAGTATACGGACGAGGAAGACTTTGACTTCGTCCAGATATTCTACGGTGATGTCCCTTCCGAGCTAGAAGGCAAGGAGAGGGACGGGGATGCCCTGATAGGCAGGGCGTTTTATGAATCCAGTGCCTTCGAACCAACTGAGTCAGGGACTATGACTATAGGCAGTTGGTTGGCTGGCTATACCAAGGCTTATGATGCTACCTATGATGTATATGATATGGAGATAGTATTCGTTCATGAGTCAACCTGTATTGACATTTACGCCTGCTTCGACGCCACCACCGAGGACGAAGCACAAGTAATGTCAATAATAGAAAGCATTTATTTTTAATTGTTGAAACTTAAGGAAACAGGTAAGATGCATCTATACGAGGTATTGCGCCGCCCGTTGGTAACGGAGAAGAATGCCGCCCTTCAGGCTCAGGGCAAATATGCCTTTGAGGTCGCTGGAGAGGCGAATAAAGAACAGGTTAAACAGGCGGTGCAGAAGGCATTTAACGTTACGGTAACCAAGGTTAATGTGATAACAGTACCTGGTAAGGGGCGGATGATGCGGGGAAGGGTGGTCATAAGCCCCCCCTGGAAGAAGGCGGTCGTTACCCTTAAGCCAGGAGATAAGATAGAAATAGTGGAGGGGGTCTAAGTGGCACTAAAGGTATATCGCCCCACCTCCCCCGGTAGACGGGGTATGACCGGCGCCAACTTTGAGGAAATAACCAAGAGCAAGCCGGAGAAATCGCTGCTCCGTCCCCTGAAGAGGAAGGCGGGACGCAGTAATCAGGGGAAAATAACGGTTCGTCACCACGGTGGCGGAGCCAAGCGCCGGCTACGCGTACTGGATTTCAAGCGTGATAAGCTTGGTATCCCGGGCAGGGTGGTCTCAATTGAATACGACCCCAACCGCTCTGCCCGTATCGCCCTGATTAGCTACGCTGACGGGGAGAAGCGTTATATTCTGGCTCCCTCCGGACTTGAAGTTGACAATGTTATAAAGTCAGGGGCTGACGCCGAAATTAAACCGGGCAATGCCCTACCCTTAAACCTAATCCCAACCGGGACGCTAATACATAATATTGAGCTGGAGAAAGGGGGAGGCGGGCAAATGGTGCGAAGCGCTGGAGTTGCCGCCCAACTGATGGCTAAGGAGGGTGAATATGCCCTGGTCAGACTGCCCTCCGGCGAGCTACGGCGTATCCGCGGCGATTGTCTGGCTACTATCGGGCAGTTAGGAAATGTTGACCACCGCAGTATCAGCCTGGGCAAGGCAGGTCGCAAAAGGTGGTTAGGTGTGCGCCCCACGGTGAGGGGCACGGCCATGACCCCGCGCGACCACCCTCACGGTGGCGGTGAAGGCAGAGCCCCCATAGGCCTGCCCGGACCGAAGACACCCTGGGGTAAGCCAGCCCTGGGCTATAAGACACGCAAGCCCAAGGCTTCAGATAAGCTGATTATCAAGCGGAGGGGGAAGTAAAGCCATGTCACGGTCAGTTAAGAAAGGCCCAGCCGTTGACGCCAAACTGCTGAAGAAGGTTAAGGCGATGAGCGGCGCCGAGGAGAAGACGGTAATCAAGACCTGGTCGCGCTGGTCTACCATCGTGCCCGAGATGGTGGGGCTTACCATCGGCGTCCACGATGGCAGGAGGCACGTGCCCATCTATATCACCGAAAATATGGTCGGGCACAAGCTGGGCGAGTTTGCCTCGACGCGGACCTTCAGGGGACACATGACCAGGGCTGAGAAAACTACCTAGGTGAGGGCATAAGACAAAAATGGAAGTGAAGGCAGTAGCCAAAAATATCGGCATATCACCGCGCAAGGTGCGCCCGGTGATAGACCTGGTGCAGGGAAAGAGGATAGATGAGGCGCTGGACCTGCTCAAGTTTACCCCTACCCCCACGGCTAAGGCTGTGGCCAAGGTGGTAAAATCAGCGGCAGCTAACGCCGAGAACAATTTTCAGCTCACCCCTGCTGATTTGAAGATTGTCAAAATATTTGCTGACGAGGCGAGAACCATGAAGCGGTATCGCCCGGGGACGCGGGGGCGGGTAAACCCCATCCTCAAGCGTTCCAGTCATATAACAGTTATCGTTGCTGAGGAGGAAGAGTAATTGGGTCACAAGGTTCATCCTTTAGGCTTTAGAATTGGAGTCATACGCGACTGGCAGTCCCGGTGGTATGCCGAGAAGAGCTACTCTGAATTTTTACACGAAGACCTGAAGCTTCGCCAGGCTATTGAGGCTATAGGTCCCGAAGCCGCTATCTCTGACGTGGAGATTGACCGCCAGGCAAACAAGGTTTCGGTAACCATTCACACCGCCCGACCCGGAGTGGTCATCGGGCGGGGAGGACAGCGGGTTGACGAACTGAGGCTCCAGCTTGAGGGTCTTATTGGGAAGAGGATTCAACTTAATATTCTCGAGGTTCAGCAGCCCGAACTTGATGCCTATCTGGTAGCCAGGGCAATAGCCGATCAGATTGAGCATCGCGTTGCCTTCCGCAGGGCAATAAAACAGGCAATGTTCCGTACCACGCAGGCCGGAGCTAAGGGGATAAGAATAAGCTGTGCCGGCAGACTTGGTGGCACTGAGATAGCTCGCCGCGAGATTATACATCAGGGGCAGGTTCCACTGCATACGCTGCGGGCTGATATTGATTATGGCTTTACCGAGGCACATACCACCCTGGGCCGGATTGGGGTTAAGGTCTGGATTTACCGGGGTGATATTCTGCCCGAGGTAAGCAAGCTGGAGACTGAGGAGACGGAGGAAACTCCGGCTGAGCCCAGCTAGGGGAAAGAGATGTTACAGCCGAAGCGAGTAAAATATCGCAAGAGTCACCGAGGGCGGATGAAGAGTAAAGCCAGCGCCGGGCATGAGATTGAATTTGGCGATTTTGGCTTACAGGCACTGGAACCGGCCTGGGTTACCAGCAAGCAGATTGAAGCGGCACGCCGTGCCATCACCCACCACATCCGCCGGGGTGGCAATGTCTGGGTCCGTATCTTCCCCGATAAGCCGGCAACCAAGAAACCGGCGGAAACCCGCCAGGGTGGGGGCAAGGGTGCCCCGGACCACTGGGTGGCTGTGGTCAGGCCGGGGAGAATCATGTTTGAGATGGGGGGAGTCAGTGAGGCAGTAGCCAAAGAGGCAATGCGCCTGGCGGCGCACAAGCTGCCCATAAACAGCAGATTTGTAGCTCGGGAAATCGGCGTAGCCGCCGGCACCGAGTCGGAAAGCAGGAGTTAGCCAAGTGAAGGTTGAAGAGATTAGGGCTCTCACCACTGAAGAACTTAAGAAGCAACTGGAGGAGGCTCATCAGGAGTTGTTTAACCTTCGTTTCCGCTTGGAAACCAAGCAACTGGTAAACCATCGTGAGCTCCCCAGGGTTAAAAAGAGGATTGCTCAGCTTAAGACAATAATAAGGGAAAAAGAACTGGCGGCAAGGTAGTACTATGGAAACAAAGCGAAAAACTAGGCTCGGTTTCGTTGTCAGCGACAAGATGAACAAGACGGTGGTGGTGGCTGTGGAAACCCCCAAGCGCCACCCGCTATATAAGAAGACCGTGAGGAGGGTGGTCAAGTATAAAGCTCATGACGAGGAAAATAAGTGCCAGAAGGGGGACAAGGTAAGAATTATAGAGACCCGCCCCCTCTCCGGAGATAAGCGGTGGCGGATAGCCGAGATAGTAAGCAAGGGAGAGGTGGTGGAGATTTCGCCCGAGGAAATAACCCGGGAAGATTTAGCCAAGGTCCAACCGGAGAAAAAAGCCAAGGAAGAGGTAACCGAGGTTAAGGCTGAGGTCGAACCTGAGGAAGAGGCCAAAGAGGAAACCAAGGAAGAGACTAAGGAGAAGACTAAGGAGAAGGAAGAGACCGAGGGCTAAAGCGACATGATTCAAGCCAACAGCAGAGTTAAAGCTGCCGATAATACCGGCGCCAAAGAGC
>CAZUHO010000016.1:0-12170 GCA_964620725.1 uncultured Dehalococcoidales bacterium | reverse complement strand
ACAGGCTTACCCAGCCGTCAAACGGCTCCAAAAGAGATTTTTTACTCGCCTGAGCGGCCGCCTCTACAAGTCTCACCGTGGTGGTGCCAACGCAGATTATCTTCCGCCCCTCCCTTTTAGCCCGGGAGAGCTCAGTAGCAACCTCGGGGCTTACCATGCCGTACTCCCTATGTATAGGGTGCTTAAGCGGGTCATCCTCCTTGACGGGACGAAAGGTATCAAGCCCGACATGGAGGGTAACAAAGAGCATACGAACCCCGTTTTGTTCTATCTTATTAAGCAGTTCCGGGGTAAAGTGCAGTCCAGCGGTGGGGGCGGCGGCACTGCCCAGAACCCGGGCATAGACCGTCTGGTAGCGCTCAGGGTCGGCTAAGGGACTCTTGATATAGGGCGGCAGCGGAACACTGCCTAACTGCATTAGCGGCGCCTCGTCAGAGAAGCTTATCACCCTCGTCCCATCCTCCCCCACCCCGATTACCTCAGCCAGAACAGCGGGCTTATTTCCACCCTCAATCTCAACCCTGGTGCCAATACTCACCCTTTTCCCCGGCTTTACCAGCGCCTCCCAGACAGCCCCGTCAATGCGGTGTAGCAGCAGAAGCTCCACCCTGCCCCCGGTATCAACCTTCCTCCCGGTAAGCCGAGCCGGGATGACACGGCTATCGTTAAACACCAGCACGTCCCCAGCACCTAAATAATCAACGATCTCAGAAAAGCGGTGGTGCTTTACCGAACCCTCGCCCCGCTTCAAGACCATGAGCCGGGAGCGGTCCCTGGGCTCAAGCGGGGTCTGGGCGATAAGCTCAGGAGGGAAGCTGTAATCAAAATCGCTAGTTCTCATATCAATAAAGCTAGTATAACAATAACCTCACCCTTGATGCCACTCCACCATAAGTGATAAAATGGCTAGACTTTATGAATCCAAAAGCAGATTGGGAACCAAAGCTGGTCGGCTTCCTCTGCAAGTGGTGCAGCTATGCCGGCGCCGATTTAGCCGGGACCAGCCGCAAGAAGTATCCAGCCAACATGAGGGTAATAAAGGTGCCCTGCTCCAGCAGGGTGGACTCGCTGTTTATCCTCAAGGCGCTGCGCCTGGGCTTTGACGGCATCCTCGTTTCCGGATGCCACCCCGGCGAGTGCCACTACCAAACGGGGAACTACCGCGCCCGAAGAAGAATAGCCATAACCAAAAGGTTCCTTGAGTATCTCGGCGTTGAGCCCGAGAGGATTCAGGCAAGCTGGGTCTCAGCCTCAGAAGGAGGCAAGTTCGCTGACGTCGTCACCGAGGTAACCAAGGGGGTAAAGGAGGTCGGTCCTAACCGACTTTTTGCTGAAAGACAGGGAAATGGAACAAAAGCTAAGAAACGAGGCTAGGACACTATTAGAACAGGGTAAGGTCGACTGGATTATCGGCTTTGAAGCGGGGAGCCTGAAATTTAGCACCACCCCCCTCATAACCAAGGATAAAAACGATACCGAGCGCCTGGTAATTAATCCCTTTATTGTCAATAACCTGGCCGATTTCCTCACCGGGATAAAGGGGCGGGTAGGCATCGTGGTTAAGGGCTGCGATAGCCGCTCCATCGTCAGCCTGATACAGGACAACAAGGTAGTCAGGGAGGACGTGGTGATTCTGGGTGTCCCCTGCACCGGACTTATTGACCTCAGCAAGGTGGAAAAGCTAACGGGTAAATACAGGGATGAGCTGGATGATATTACCAGGCAAGGGAACAAGGTAACGATAAGGGTCAATGGCCAGAAAAAGGAATTCCCCGCCACCGATGTCCTCTTTGACCACTGCCTTGCCTGTGAACTGCCCACCCCCAAAGAGTATGACATCCTTCTCGGTGAGCCAAGCTCCCCAATCGCCAACCCCCTGGCTCAAGAGAGTATTGAGAAGCTGAAGCAGATGACCCCGGAGCAGAGGTGGGGGACCTGGGAAAAAGAACTGAGCCGCTGCATCCGCTGCTACGCCTGCCGAAATGTCTGCCCCGCCTGCTTCTGCCAGCGGTGTTTTGTCGAGGAGACCGAGCCGCAGTGGGTATTCCCGGCGCCGCGCTGGCAGGACAACCTGATGTTCCAGATAATAAGGAATATCCATGTCGCCGGAAGATGCACCGACTGCGGTGAGTGCGAGCGTGCCTGCCCGGTAAATATCCCGCTAAGAAGCCTGACCAGAGAGATGTATGATATCGTGGACGAGCTTTTCCAGTTTAAAGCCGGCATGGACAAGGATGCTCCGCCACTACTGACCCACTACGAAGAAGAAGAGGCTGAAGGTATCTTCAGGTAGAAATGGCTAATAAGAAGATAAACAAAAAGGATATAGCCAAGCTCCTTAATAAATGGAGTCAAGAATTTGCCGTGTTCGTCCCCTCAAGGGAAAGCGGCGTGGCTGAGATGGCCAAATGGGACGGCAAAGACACCGGCTTCTTAGACTGGTACCGGAACACGATTGTTCCCCCCAAGGCTAACTTCCTCCCCCAGATGGAGGAGATGTTCCGCTTCCAGAAAGATAAAGAGGGCTACAAAATAGAACTGCCGCCAGATGGAGCAAAACAGCTAATATTCGGCATACGCCCCTGTGATGCCAGAGCCATGGCTATAATAGACCCTAATTTCAAGGAGCTATACCAGGACCCGTATTATCTCTCTCGAAGGAATAGCGCCGTACTGGTCGGGCTGGGGTGCATGAATCCCAGCGAGAGCTGCTTCTGCACCTCAATGGGTGTTAGCCCCGCAGAGTCAAAGGATGTTGACCTCATGCTCACCGATATCGGTGATGAGTTCCTCATTGAAGAGGTTAGCGACAAGGGCAGGAAGCTAATGGCTAAGACCACCGGCTTAAAAGGGGCAACCAAAAACGACGAGGCTAAAGCTAAGGAAGCCAAAAAGACGGCTTACGATAAGGTTACCCGAAAACTGGATACCGAGGGTATCGCTGATAAGCTATTAGCCAGCTTTGACGACCAGGACTTCTGGGAGAAGGTAGCCGCCAAGTGCATAAGCTGCGGCATCTGCACCCTGCTCTGCCCCACCTGCTACTGCTTTGATATTAACGACGAGGTGGTCAGGCAGCAGGGAACGAGGTTCAGGAACTGGGATAGCTGCGGCTTCCCCCCTTACACCAAGATGCCCATGGAAAACCCCAGAGCCGAGAAGTGGCGGCGGGTAAGGCAGAAGGTATGCCATAAATTCGAGTTTTACCCCATGAACTTTGATGTTATCGCCTGCACCGGCTGCGGGCGGTGCATCCGCCTCTGCCCGGTGAACTGGGATATTACTCAGGTGCTGGAGAGCGTGCCGGCCAAGGCAAGGGTAGGAAAATGACAGCTACTGATACTAAACACCAGAGATTCTTCGCCCAGAATAACGTATATCTGCCCCATATAGCAGTTATAGAGAAGATAATTGAAGAAACGCCGGGTGTCAGAACATTTCATTTCAACTTCAAGGACAAGAAACTGCAGAAAGAGTTCAGCTTTGAGTCAGGGCAGTTCGGCGAATATTCAGTCTTTGGCATCGGCGAAGCCCCATTCTGCATTTCCTCCAGCCCCACCCGCCGCGATCACATTGAGTTTACCGCCCAGCGGGTGGGCAGGGTAACCAACGCCCTGCACCGCCTCGGCGTCGGTGCTGAGATTGGCTTCAGGGGGCCTTACGGCAACAGCTTCCCCCTTGATTTTCTAAAGGGTAAAAACCTAGTCTTTGTCGGCGGTGGCATCGGACTGGCTCCGCTGCGGTCTCTAATCTGGAATGTGATTGACAACCGCAAGAAATATAAAAATATAGATATTGTCTACGGCGCCCGCACCCCTGCCGACCTCTGCTTCAAGTACGACCTAGATGCCTGGGGCAAGGATAAGTCCATAAAATTTGTAACCACCGTTGACAGGGGCGATGAAAGCTGGAAGGGCAAAGTAGGCGTAGTGCCCAAGATACTTGAAGAAATAGCCCCCTCAGCCAAGAACGCGGTGGCTATCGTCTGCGGCCCGCCGATTATGATACGCTTTACCTTCCCCGTGCTGACCAAGCTGGGCTTTACCCCGGAGCAGATGCTAACCACTTTAGAGAAGCGGATGAAGTGCGGCATCGGCAAGTGCGGACGGTGCAATATCGGGAATATCTATGTCTGCCGCGATGGGCCGGTTTTCAGCTACGCCCAGATTAAAAATTTCGTCTCCAGCGAGTATTAAGCCAGCGCCCCCTCCATCTCAGCCACAATTTGCTCATTGGTATAGTGGTCAAGGCTTACGGCATGGCTGAAGCAGGCGGCGATACAAGCGCCGCAAGCCTTGCACAGGGCTTCGTTGACCCGGCATACCCCCTTCTCCTCGTCAAAGTCAATGGCGTTATAGGGGCAGACCAGTCGGCAGACCTGACAGCCGGAGCATATCCTCTCATCAATCACGGCGGTAGCCGCCTCAATTTCCACCTTCCCCTTGCTAATCATGGCTAGGACCTCAGCCGCCGCCGCTGATGCCTGGGCTACGGTATCGGGTATATCCTTGGGACCCTGACAGCAGCCAGCCAGAAATATGCCATCGGTCATGGTCGCCACCGGCTCCAGCTTGGGGTGCCTCTCTAAAAAGAAACCATCGGCGCTACGGCTGATATTGAACAAGCGGGAAATAGCCTCAGCGTCCAGCTGGGGCTCAAGGGCACAGCTGAGAACAGCCATATCTACCGGCAGCCGTCTTTGCCGCCCGATCAGCGTGTCCTCAAACTGGATGATAAGCTTGCCCTCTTCTTCAGGTGTCTCGGCAATATTGGTTATCTCACCCGGACGCCCGCGGATAAAAACTGTCCCCTCCTTGAGAGTCCGGTTATAAAACTCCTCATAGCCCTTGCCGAAGCTCCGTATGTCAATGTAAAACTCGTAGACCTCGGTTTCAGGCATATGTTCCCTTACCAGATGGGCGAACTTCATGGAATACATGCAGCAGACGCGGGAGCAATACTCGTGGTACTTCTCATCCCGGCTGCCCACGCAGTGAATAATGCCAATACTCCTTGGCGCTGAACCGTCCTTGAGCACAATATTGCCCTCGGTGGGACCGGAGGAATTAACCATGCGCTCAAACTCGAGGCTGGTGATAACATTATCCAGCCGCTTGTAGCCGTAGTTATAGATGGGGGTGGGGTCAAAGAGGTTGAAGCCGGTGGCTAAGATTATGGAGCCAACCTCAACCTCAATTACTTTATCTTTCTGCTCAAAATCTATCGCCTTCGCCTCGCAGAACTTCTCGCAGGCACGGCACTTACCACTCAAGAAGTAGGCGCAGTGTTCCTTATCAATGACCGGAATATTGGGCACGGCCTGAGGGAAGGGGGTATAGATAGCCTTTCTCTTGCCCAGCCCGGCTTCAAACTCGCTATCCACCTTCCACGGGCACTTGGTCTGGCACACCCCACAGCCGGTGCAAAGAGCCTCGTCTACGTAACGCGCTTTTTTCCTGATTTTGACCTTAAAATTGCCGATATAGCCGGAGACCTCCTCTACTTCGCTGTAGGTCAACAGCTCAATATAGGGGTGGGAGCCAACCTGCGTCATCTTGGGAGTAAGAATACACGCCGAGCAGTCAAGGGTGGGGAAGGTCTTGTCCAGCTGCGCCATATGCCCCCCGATGCTGGGCGTCTTCTCCACCAGATAGACCTTATGCTCGGAGTCAGCAATCTTAAGTGCCGCCTGAATTCCGGCAATGCCACCACCCACCACCAGGGTATTGGGATTAACCAGAACCTCCCTCGCCTCCAGCGGCTGGTGGTAATAGACCCGCCTCACGGCGGCACTGACCAGCGCCCTGGCTTTAGCGGTAGCCGCCTCTTTATCTTCCGTTACCCAGGAAGCATGCTCACGGATATTCGCCATCTCAAAGAGATAAGGGTTTACCCCCGCTTCCTGGCAGGCATGGCGAAATGTTGGCTCATGCATTGTCGGCGAGCAGGAGGCAACCACCACCCGATTAAGCCCAAGCTCCTTGATATCCTTCTTAATCATCTCCTGCCCCGGCTCGGAGCACATAAACTTATAGTCGCGGGTAACGACCACCCCTTCCAGTTCTTGGGCAAAGCGGGCAACCTCAGCGGTATCAACCGTGCCCGCGATATTGCTGCCGCAATGGCAGATATAGACTCCGATTCTAGGTTCCACTCTAACCTCCGTTCTACCGACAAAATACTACCACAAACCCCCCTCCCCCAACAAGGCTAGAGAGATTTTTCCACCCTATCCCCCTTTATCCCCCTTTCAACGGTTCTTTTTCCCATACCCTCCCACCCAAAAAGGTTTCACCTATTTACAATCTCCTTGCCCCACCCCTAAGGGCTTCACTCCTCTTAGACTCCCCAACAAAGCGGGTGTAAAAAGCAAAGCCTAATGGGCGGGTGGGTGGGAAAGAATACCCAGTGGGAGTGGTGGGGAGAAAGACAATGAAAACAGGGGTAAAAAATTTGTCGTTGCCACCCCCGCCGTGATAAACTGGAAGGTTAGAAGAAGGGAGTTTCAGGTGAGAATACTGGTAACCAACGATGATGGAATACTTGCTGACGGGCTATGGACGCTGGTCGGAGAGCTACAAAATATCGCCGATATAGTGGTGGTAGCCCCGGATAGAGAGATGAGCGCCATCGGTACTGCCGTTAGTCTGCGCCAGCCGGTAAGGGCAAGCAAAGTAACACCGAGGGTAGACGGCGTGGAAACCTATGCTGTAGAGGGCACGCCAGCTGACAGCGTTATCCTGGGCTTAGGCAAGCTGGCTAAAGACAAAGTAGATTTGGTCATCTCTGGCATAAACCAGGGGGCGAACCTGGGTGATGATGTGCTGATCTCGGGGACGGTAGGGGCTGCCCTGCAAGCCACTCTGCATGGCTTCCCCGCCTTCGCCATCTCAATAGCCATCGGTGATAACCCCCACTTTGGTAATGCGGCCAGATTTGCCGCCTTGCTCGCCAGAAGGTTCAACTCGGGTGTCCTGCCCAATAATATTTGCCTCAACGTCAACCTGCCCCTAGAAAAAATCAGCGGGGTAAGGCTCACCCACCCCGCCAGCAAGAGCCATACCGATACCGTTGAGGAAAGATATGATAATGGGCGCCAGCACTACCAGCTTATTCGCCAGAGGATAAATAAGCCGATAGACGAAGGGACAGATATCTGGGCAGTAGAGCAGGGCAATATCTCCATCTCGCCACTGCTCGTTTTAGATGCCAACCCCTCACCCCTCGTCTCCGACAGCCTTTGCTCGGAGCTTTTTCAAGAGCTCCAAAAGGGGGCGTAGCTACTTCACCTTCTCCAGGTTAGCGAAGCTCAACAGCAGTTTCTTTACCCCCATCCCCCTCCTGAAGGCAACCACCACTTCTTTATCGTCCCCTGCCGGCTTGCAGCTCACCACCACCCCCTCGCCAAACTGGGCATGGCGGACATGGTCTCCGGGCTTAAACTCAGGGATATCAAGGCTGGGGACAGGCGTCTTAGCCTTGTTCCAGGAATATACGGATGGTCTTACCTGGCTATCCTCCCCCTGCCAGAGGTAGTTAGGAGCGATGAGGTGCTTCGGTATATCACTTAAGAAGCGCGACGGCTTACTCACCATGCTGGAGCCCATGAGGTTGCGGCGGAAGGCATAGACCAGATATACCCTCTGCTTGGCTCTGGTTATGCCCACATAGCACAGCCGCCTCTCCTCCTCCAGTTGCTCCGGCTCGTCAATGGACTTAAAGTGGGGCAGGATGCCGTCCTCCACGCCGATAATAAATACTGCCGGGAATTCCAGCCCCTTAGCCTGGTGTAGAGTAACCAGGGTTACCGCCTCCACCGTCTCGTCAAGCCCGTCAACATCGGCTACCAGAGTCACCCCCTCAAGAAATGAGGTCAACCCCTCCCCAGGTTTCAGCTCGTGGTAGTCCCCGGCTACAGTGCGAAGCTCAAGGATGTTATCCCAGCGCTCCTCCCCATCCTCACCACCCAGTATATATTCCTTATAGCCGGTTTTCTTCACCACCAGGTCAAACAAATCGCGCAGGTTCAGCTCCTTGCTGCGGCGGGTGAACTCCTGCAAAAAGCTCAGAAAGTCAGCCAGTGATTTAATAACGCGGGGGCTTAGCGAAAGCTGCTCCGCCCCATCCTTTTTGGCCACATGTTTTAGGGCATCATATAGAGAGGTGCCCTGAGACTTCGCCCAGCTGGAAAGGTGGCTCAGGCTGACCTGCCCGATACCCCGCCCCGGAATATTGATAATCCTCTGAAGGCTAACGTTATCACGGGGGTTCTGGATAACCCTGAGGTAGGCGATAATATCCTTTACCTCCCGCCGCTCGTAGAAGCGGGTAGCCGCCACCAGCTTGTAGGGAGTCCCGTAGCGAATAAAAGCCTCCTCAAGGACTCTTGACTGGGCATTGGTACGATACATTACGGCGCAGTCGCTCAGCTTAGTTATCCCCTCCCCCACCAGACGCTCAATCTCACTGACCACGAACTGGGCTTCATCCTGTTCAGAATAGGTCTCAACCACATTAATCAGCTCGCCAAGTTCGTTATCCGTCCACAGCGTCTTGGGCTTGCGCTGCTGATTGGCGGAGATAACATGGGACGCCGTTTCCAGAATCTTCTTCGTCGAGCGGTAGTTCTGCTCCAGTAAAACCAGCTTCGCCTCGGGAAAGTCCTTCTCAAAGCTAAGGATATTGCGCAGGTCGGCGGAGCGCCAGGAGTAGATGGACTGGTCAGGGTCGCCGACGACGCATATATTGCGCCTCTCCCCACCCAGCTGCCTTATCAGCTCGTACTGGACTAAATTGGTGTCCTGAAACTCGTCCACCAGAATATGCAAATAGCGGGACTGATATTTAGCCAGGGTCTTTTCACTGCTGCGGAAAAGCTCTACCGTTTTCATGAGCAGGTCATCAAAGTCCAGGGCGCTATTCTCCGCCAGCAGCTGCTGGTAGCGCTCATAGACCCGCCCCACGACCTTCTCAAAATGGCTACGGGCACGCCTAATATAGCCCTTCGGGGTCAGCATGCGGCTTTTAGCCATACTAATGGCGGAGGCGATAGCGCGGGGAAGATACTGCTTGGGGTCAAGCCCTATATCCTGGACTGCCTGCTTTATCAGGCTCGTCTGGTCTTCCTCGTCATAGATGACGAACTTGGGGTCAATGCCGATTTCCTTGCCGTCACGGCGCAGTATCCGGGCGCAGATGGCATGAAAGGTGCCGATGGTTAAATCACCCACCAAACTGCCGATAAGGCGGTGTAGCCTCTCTTCCATCTCCCTGGCGGCTTTATTGGTGAAGGTAACCGCCATAATGCGGTGGGGGCTGATGCGGCAGGTCTTGATGAGATAAGCCACGCGGTGGGCAATGACCCTGGTCTTGCCGCTACCGGGACCAGCCAGAATCAGCACCGGACCATCAATCGCCTCCACCGCTTCTTTCTGCGCCGGATTAAGCTCAGCCAGAATATCCATACAGCCCATTATAGCATTGGCGGCGGATGGGTGAAAAATTGGGGAGAGGACTTCTTTACCAACGGAAGGTAAGCGGTTATAATAGGCTGGTATTTCCAAAGTTTAGCGGAGGTGCAACTTGGCAGCCTTATACGTTACCTCTCCCTATGTTGGTGCCGGTAAGACGGCGGTCTGCGCCGGGCTGGGCAGGCACCTACGGCGTGATGGCAAGAAGGTCGGCTTCTTCAAGCCGATTGTTGCCGAGATTAAAAGCCCGGAGGCTATTGACAGCGACGCCCAATTTATGAAGCGTATTCTGGCTCTGAAGGAGCCGGTAGAAAGCCTTTGCCCGGTTATCGGGGGGAAGGGGGATATAACCGCTAAAATCAAGCAAGCCTATGCCAGGGTTTCCAAGGGCAAGGATGTGGTTATTGTTGAGGGGGTGTGGCGGCAGAGACCGGGGGGCAAGCCGGCGGAAGCTTCTTATGAGGTGGTTAAGGCGCTGGACGCCAGGGTGGTTATTGTCGAGCCTTATTCTGAGGGATTATCGGCGGCAATGCCCAGCTACCAAGATTTCGGGGAGTACCTGCTGGGGGTAGTGGTGAATAAGGTGCCGGGAAGCAGGTTATCGGCAGAGTTTGGCAAGGGAGAGGTGAATATTCTGGGGTTGCTTCCCGAGGATAGAATTCTAGCCGCTTTGACGGTAGGAGAGCTGGCGGAGCATATCGGGGGAGAGATATTAAACGGCGCTGAGAAATCGTCAGAACTGATTGAGGAATTTATGCTGGGGGCAATGACCGTTGACTCAGGGCTGGACTATTTTGGTCGCAAGGACAACAAGGCGGTGGTAGTGAAGGGGGAGCGCCCCGATATGCAACTGGCAGCCCTGGAGACCTCAACCAGGTGCCTTGTTGTCAGCGGAGGGGTAGCGCCGATACACGCCGTGCTCCGGAGTGCCCACGATAAAGGAATCCCCATTATTGTGACCAAGGATGATATTAACGCTACGGTGAATAGCATTGAGCTGGCTCTGGGCAAGAGCCGATTTAACCAGGAGAAGCTGACCAGGCTTGTTGAAATTATGAAGCGGCAGTTCAACTTTGAGGCTTTGTATAAAGGGCTGGGTTTATAGCTTATTAAACAACCCCAGCTATAAAACCTTGCAATCTCCAGAGAAAAGTGGTATAATGTTTAGTTAATAGAATAAGAAACCTTTAAGCTGGTCCGGAGAGGCTGGCAAGGGAATAACAAGAGTCAGGACGCAAGACCTCTTGCCAGCTAAGGCAGGAGGTTATTTTTATGTCAAAGAAAGTCATAATGACCGAAGAGGACATCAAGCGAACCCTGGCTCGAATCGCCCACGAGATTATTGAGCGCAATGAGTTACTAAAAGAGCTGATACTGGTTGGGGTGCACACCCGCGGCGTGCCCCTGGCAAAGCGTCTCGCCGCCGACATAGAGAGTTTTGCCGGGGTCAAGACGCCGGTGGACACCCTGGACATCAGCCTTTACCGTGACGACCTCTCTTCACTGGACTTGAAGCCCGTAGTCAAGCTCACCGATATTACCGCCACCGTTGACGGCAAGTCCATAGTCCTGGTTGACGACGTTCTCTATACCGGGCGCAGTATCCGCGCCGCCATGGACGCCCTTATTGACCTGGGACGACCAAGGTCAATTCAACTGGCGGTGCTTGTTGACCGCGGCCACCGCGAGCTGCCAATCCGGGCTGACTATGTGGGCAAGAACATCCCCAGCTCCAGGCACGAGGAAATAAAGGTCAACCTGAAAGAAACAGACGGCATAGACGAGGTAGCCATTGTCTCTATGTCGGCAGCTAAGGAGGGGCGATGAGGACAAAGCAAAAAGATAACCCCACCCTGCAGCTAAAGCCTGAGGCGCCAGAAAAGACGCCGGTCTGGCATCATCACCACATCCTTGATGTTGACGACTTCACCGTTGAGGAAATAGAGACCGTCTTCAGCACCACCAGGGCAATGAAGGAGGTCCTGTCTCGCCCCATTAAGAGGGTGCCTACGCTAAGGGGCAAGACCATGGTCAACCTCTTTTATGAGCCAAGCACACGCACCCGACTCTCCTTTGAGCTTGCCGCCAAGTACCTCAGCGCCGATGTGGTTAACCTCAACGCCTCAATCAGCAGCGTCGCCAAGGGGGAATCCCTGGTTGACACCCTGGGCACACTGCAAGCGCTGGGGGCTGATATCATAGTCATGCGCCATCCCCACTCCGGCGCCCCCTATATCGCCGCCAGATATACAGAGGCGCGAATCGTCAATGCCGGAGACGGCTGGCATGCCCACCCCACCCAGGCTCTTCTTGACCTCTACACCATCCATGAACATAAGCACAAACCAAGCCTGAAGGGACTCAAGACAGTCATCATCGGCGATATTATGCACAGCCGGGTGGCTCGCTCCAACATGTGGGGGCTAACCACCATGGGCATAGAGGTCACCCTGTGCTGCCCCCCTACCCTCCTGCCCATCGGACTGGGCCCCATGGGACTGGGCAATAAACAGCTCCCCCCGGTCAGCATTGAGCCCAGCATTGAGCTCGCTTTGGATAAAGCCGATATAGTGATGACCCTGCGCCTGCAGCGAGAAAGGCAGAAAAGCGGACTGCTGCCCAGCATCCGTGAGTATATCCAGTTGTACCAGCTCACCGAGGCAAGGCTGGCCAGGGCTAAGCCGGACGCCCTTGTCCTCC
>CAZUHO010000015.1:0-12918 GCA_964620725.1 uncultured Dehalococcoidales bacterium | reverse complement strand
TTCTTTCAATGGCTCCGTCACCACCCCCTTGCGGCCGTAAGAGCCATCATCGGTAGTAACTATCAGCTGGTCACTGAAACTGCGCAGGTGGTCTTCCCAAAAAATAAGGTCTTTACTCCGTGCCCCCAGAATCGAGATAATCTTATTCCCGGCATTCTTCAATTCCCGGGCGACAGGGGCTATAAGAGCAACACCAACCCCTCCCGCGGCACAAACCACCGTGCCGAATTTCTCAACATGCGTGGGCACACCCAAGGGACCAACAAAGTCGGCAATAGCATCACCGGCTTTCAGCAATGCCAGCCTGGCCGTTGTCGTCCCCACCTCCATAAAGACGATGGTAATAGTGCCCTCGTCTCTATCCCAATCAGCAATGGTCAGGGGAATACGCTCCCCCCTTTCGTCAATCCTGATAACGACAAACTGCCCCGCCTGAGCCTTCCTGGCTACCGCCGGCGCCGTAACCTTGAAAAGGTGAACCTTCGGCGCCAGGTCTTCTCTCAACAATATCTTATACAACTGCTGCCCCCCTTACTTTAAATAAAAAGCTATCTCCGAGATTAACTCTTCAGAGATAGCCCGATTCTCCGGTAATGATTTCTCATGTATGCTCAATCCATAAAAATAGAATATCATCAAATGTTATATAATTCAAGTCATTTTCGCCCCAAAACCCATTGCCTAATTATCATTAAAGGTATATTATAATAAACGCCGCAATTCAAAGGGAAGAGGTAATAATCATGGTCACCGAATTGGTTCACGTTGGGTTTAATAATTTCGTAGCCATAAATAGAGTTATTGCCATAGCTTCGCCAAACTCAGCGCCCACTAAACGCGCTGTCCAGGAAGGAAAAAGCAAGGGATTACTTATTGACATGACCAACGGTAGAAAGACCAAGGCAGTTATAATCGCTGATAGCGGGCATATTATTCAGACAGCCCTCGCCCCGGAAACGATTACGGGTAGATTACAAACAGGCCGAGGCCCAGTGATAAAGCTTGAGCAGAGTGATGAAAAGGTCGAGCCTGAAAAGTGAAACCCCCTTTAACCTCCCCTCAAAGCCATTACTTATAGTTCTCTCCGGTCCCTCAGGAGCAGGGAAAGATGCTATCCTAAGCCGAATGAAAAAATCTGGTTACCCTGCCCAATTTATCACCACCGTAACCACCCGCCCCCCTCGAGCCAGAGAAAAAAACAATGTTGACTACCACTTTGTCTCTGTGGAAAGCTTCCAGAAGATGCTCAAAAACAAGGAACTGCTGGAGTGGGCAAATGTCTACGGCAACTGGTACGGCGTGCCCAAAGAGCCGCTCCGGCGAGCACTGAATAAGGGGCAGGATACAATAGTAAAGATTGATACTCAAGGGGCAGCCACCATAAAGAAAGTCATACCCCAGGCGGTATTTATCTTTCTTATGCCCCCATCAATAGAAGAGCTTGACACCAGACTCAAACAACGCCGTACCGAGCCACCCTTTGACCTGGCCCTGCGGCTAAAAACCGCCGAGAAGGAAATAAAAAAATTACCCCTGTTTGACTATATAGTGGTTAATAGGCAGGACGAAGTTGGCCGGGTGGTAACAGAGATTGAGGCTATCATTACCGCCGAAAAGCACCGGGTAAAGCCCAGGGAAATCAGCTTGTAAGCCTATTAGAATATAAACGCCAAAAGCCAGGCGAAGACATAACCCAATATCCCACAGACGGGGAAGGTTATTATCCAGGCCAGAACAATATTGCCGGCTACCCCCCAGCGCACCGCCGAAAATCGCCTGGTAGCACCAACGCCCATAATGGATGTATTTATACAATGGGTGGTGCTCAGGGGTATGCCGAAAGCGGAAGCCAGCATAATAGACAACCCACCTGCAGTCTCGGCGGCAAAGCCGTGCACCGGCTCCAGCCTGGTCAATTTGAAGCCCATGGTGTTGATTATGCGCCACCCGCCAATAGCTGTCCCCAACGCCATTACCGCACCACAGAGCAGCATTATCCATATTGGAACCGAAAACTCCGTCATTACCCCACCCAGCATCAGCGTCAGGGCAAAGACCCCCATGAACTTCTGCCCGTCGTTGCTGCCGTGGCTAAAGGCCATGAAAGCCGCCGAGAGTATCTGAAGCCGGCTAAAGGCTTTACGGATAACTGATGGTCTAATCCGCCGAAGTAACCAGTAGAGACCGGTCATTATTCCTATACTCAGAAAAAAACCAAGAAAAGTAGAGATGCCGAGACCGATGATTACCTTAAGCCATCCGTCCCAGAGTAAAACCGACGGACCGGCAACGGCCAAGCCGGCTCCGGTAAGACCGGCAACTAGCTCGTGGCTTTCGCTGGTGGGTATCCCATAGACCCAGCATATTGAACTCCAGATAATAATAGCAAGCATTGCCGCGGCGATTACAGGGAGAGTGATAATATCCGGGCTCACGATACCCTTGCCGATGGTGGCGGCTACGGCAGTGCCCGTTGCAATAGCACCAACGACATTAAGTACGGCAGCCATAATCACGGCTTGAGAGGGGGAAAGGACACGAGTGGAAACTACGGTGGCAATGGCATTAGGGGCATCCGTCCAACCGTTGACGAATTCTGCCCCCAGTACTAATAGTAAAATTGGCGTTAGAAGGAGGATGCCTTCAGGCATTCTTGATGGCTACCCCTTCCAGGACGTTAGCCACATCCTCACACCTGTCAGTGGCACTCTCCATATGGGCGTAAATCTCGCGCCACTGGATAACACGAGCCATATCCTTGGTATCACTAAAAAGCTCAGCTAGCGCTGAGCGGTATACCACGTCAGCCATATTCTCCACCCGGTTAAGCTCCACACACCGTTTGAGAATATGCTTTAAATCACGACGGTGTCGCAGCTGGGGCATCGCCTTTTCTATCTCGGTTGCCCCCTGCACTATTATACCAGCAAGCTCCTTAACCCTCTCACCCGGGGGATCTACTTTGTAAAGAAGCATGGCATCACTGGCAGCGTGAATAAAATCGGTGACATCATCCATGGTATGAGACAGCGCGGCTATGTCCTCCCGGTCAAACGGGGTGACAAAGGTGCGATGCAGCTGCGCTGCAATCTTGTGAGTAATCGTATCCCCTTGGTGCTCAAGTTCGCTTATCTCGTTTACCTTCTGCTCAACATCCTGCCAGTTATCAACCAGCTCTTTCAGGCAGTGGGCTGCTTTTACCATATTACGGGCGCTATCTTCAAAGAGGTCGAAAAAACCCTCCTCACGGGGAATAAAGGGAAGCTTCACACTCTAATCCTCCTTCGCCATTTTGAGTTTAGTGGAGAGTTAGACTAATTGTCAAGGCAAGTTATTGACAGCCAGCAATCAGAAGCATAAAATTCGGCAAACAGACTATGGAAGATGGCTGGCAACCCAAACCAGGTGATAAGATTGTCCGCCCCCGTCGAATTAGACGTTACCGCCTAAGACGAGTATTGGGAATCCCCGCCCTATTCAGCGCCGGTTACGGCAATGTTGGCTCCTCTATCTATTACGCCCTGGGCATCGTCGCCGTGATAGCCATGGGAGCTACCCCCATAGCGCTGGGCATTGCCGGCATCCTGTTTATATTCACCGCTCTTACCTACGCTGAAGGCACCGCCATGTTTCCAGAGGCAGGTGGCTCAGCCAGCTTTGCCCGGCATGGCTTCAATGATGTTGCCGGCTTCACCGCCGGCTGGGCATTGATGCTGAGCTATATCGTCACTATTTCAATATCAGCCTTCACCATCCCTCCCTACCTCGGTTTCTTCTGGGAACCATTTAAGGCAGACCCTGTCCTGGGCACACTAACCTCTATGGGAATCGTTATCTTCCTGATGACCATAAATGTCATCGGTATAAAGGAGACCTCACTGGTAAATATAGGCGCCGCCATACTGGATATAACCACCCAGGTGGCGCTGGTGGTTATAGGCTTCATACTGCTTTTCAATCCCCCCCTCCTGATTAGCCGTATCATCGAGAACTGGCCCTCTACCGAGAACCTGGTTTTCGGCATTGCCCTAGCTTCAATTGCCTATACCGGCATTGAAACCATGTCTCAGATGGCAGAGGAAACCAGACAGCCGGAGAAAAGAGTGCCCAGAGCACTGATTATGATGATAGTCGCCGTTCTGGTCATCTTCGCCGGTATTTCCCTGGTATCGCTATCAGCGATGACCCCTCAAGAGCTTGCCACCGATTGGGCTAGAGACCCCGTAGCCGGCATTGCCGCCAACCTTCCCATAGCCCTGATATCTGACGTTCTCAAGCCGCTGATAGCCTTG
Source organism: uncultured Dehalococcoidales bacterium (assembly GCA_964620725.1). Classification (GTDB taxonomy): domain Bacteria; phylum Chloroflexota; class Dehalococcoidia; order Dehalococcoidales; family BS750m-G39; genus CAVTZP01. The sequence goes on along the minus strand of CAZUHO010000015.1, from coordinate 8,626 downwards.
CTGGCGGGCACCATTCTGCTCATAGCCACTAACGCCGGGCTTATCGGCATCTCACGCCTTGCCTTCTCGATGGGGGTCCATAAGCTGGAGCCGGCTATCCTCAGCCGGGTGCACCATAAATTTAAGACGCCCTATGTTTCCATCATTCTCTTCAGCCTGATAGCCCTCCTCATCCTGGCGCCGGGGTTCTTCGCCGCCGACACCTTCAAAAACATGGGGGCACTATATGCCTTCGGCTCGCTACTGGCCTTTATGTTTGCCCACGCTTCAATCATTAGCCTGAGGGCTAAGAAACCGGAGCTGGAACGTCCATTTAAGCTCGGATGGAATATAAGGATTAAAGGCCGCGAGATACCAATAAGCACCATTATAGGTCTATTGGCAACAACAACGATATGGATTATTATATTAATTACCCAGCCCTACAGCCGCTGGGTGGGAATGGGGTGGATGGTTATTGGCTTAATAGGTTACTCCATCTATCGGTGGAAGGCGCACCTGCCCTTAACCCACATACCCAAGAAACCCGGCGAAGGGAGGTTGTAGATTTTAAAGCAGAGGACTATAATACCAAACGCCCACTGTAACCAGGAATAGAGGGCAATGAAGTTTAAGAAGATTCTGGTGCCGGTAACCGGCACCCCAGTTGACACTGAGACAATGAGGCTGGCCTGCCAGCTAGGCAAGAAGGACAAGGCTAAGATATGGGTAGTTTGTGTTATCACCATAAAACGCTCCCTACCACTGGAGGCGGAAATCGAGCCTGAAATTAGAAAGGCTGAAGAGATATTAGATAAAGCTGAGATTGTGGCTGAAGAAGAGGACTATGAGGCGGATAGCGATGTGCTTCAAGCCCGTGAGGCAGGTCCGGCTATCGTTGATGAGGCGGTGGAGCGGGGGGTTGACCTCATCCTGATGGGTGTTCCCTATAAGCGGCGCTTCGGACAATTTAGCTTAGGCACGGTCGTGCCTTATGTGCTAACCAATGCCCCCTGCCGTATTATATTGTACCATGAACGCGGTACCAGTTAGAGTTTGCTTATGAATATAGTAATAATGGGCTGTGGCAGGGTGGGGGCTCGGCTGGCCGGGCTTTTAGATATTGAGGGACATAGCGTTACCATCCTCGACACCGATACTTATAGCTTCCACAGGCTACCCCCTGAGTTTGCCGGCACAGCGCTGGCGGGTGACGGCATGGATGAGGAAGCGCTTAAGAAGGCAAACGTAGAGAAAGCCGATGCCTTTATCGCCGTAACCGATATAGATAATCACAATATCATGGCGGCTCAAATCGCCAAGCACATCTTCAATGTGCCCAAGGTAGTCTGCCGCATCTATGACCCCCTGCGTCGGGAGCTATTCAGCTCTCTGGGAATAGAAGCTCTCAGCCCGACCACAACCTTTGCCCAGATGCTAAAGGATAAAATAGAGGGAGTAGAGGAATAGGTTAAGACATGTATATCATTATTATCGGCGGCGGCAAGGTGGGCTTTTACCTGGCCAAAGCCCTGCTTAATGAAGGGCATGAGATCTTAGTTATAGAAAGGGACGCCATTAGAACTGAGTTTATCAACAATGAACTGGGCAGTGTTTGCATCCGCGGCGATGGCTCTGAGGTAACCACCCTGACCGAAGTGGGCACGGGGCGGGCTAATATGTTCATTGCTGTAACCGGCGATGATGACGATAACCTGGTTGCCTGCCAGATAGCCAAGCACAAATTCAATGTGCCCCGGACTATAGCCCGAATTAGCAATCCCAAGAATGAAACTATCTTTAAGAAGCTGGGCATTGATGTTACGGTAAGTAGCACCAACATCATTCTTGAAGACATAGAGGAAGAGGTACCAACCCACCCCCTTACCCACCTACTAGATATCAGAGAGAAGGGGCTGGAGGTTGTAGAAGTAAAAATCCCGCCCAAGTCACCGACTATAGGCAAAAAGGTAAAGGAGCTTTCACTACCTCAGGGAAGCATCCTAACGCTAATTATTCGCCAGCAGGGAAAGCCAAAGGTACCTACCGCTGACACCGTCCTTCAGGCTGAAGACCAGATAATAGCAGTTACCACCCCCGAAACGGAAGAGACGCTAAGGAATATGCTGAGGGGTATCTGACCACCCCCCTAATATTGCTCAAAAAGCCTACGGTTTATAACAAACTAGAGCGGCTAAGCTTACTCCCCAACTATCTCATTTTTGCCAAGTGTCGAGACTCCTCTATTCTGCTATACTAGGTGAAGCTAAATCTAGGAGGCTTGCCATGACCAAGCTTAACAAATACTGGGCGCTGACAATTATTCTGCTGATAGCAGTTATTATTATCGGGGGCGTATTAGCCTGGTCAAGGTATAGCCCAGCCCACCCCATAGAGATTTCCCTGCCACCAAGCCAAGAACTAGAGGGGGAGATTTACCTCGGTGGGGAGGTGGGCAGTCCCGGTTACTATCCGCTGCAATCCGGCGATAGCATAGAAGCCCTGCTTCAAGCCGCCGGGGGCACCACCGATAACGCTGACCTTACCGGGGTCAAGCTCTATATACCTGCTGTCGGCGAGGAAGGGGAGCCACAAAAAATCGACCTTAACCGGGCTGAAGGCTGGCTACTGGTGGCTCTGCCCGGCATTGGAGAAACCCTAGCCCAACGCATCATAAACTATCGCCAGCAAAATGGGGGCTTTCACAATATCACTGAAATAAACATGGTTGAAGGAATAGGAGCCTCAACCTACGAGCAGATTAAAGACCTTATCACGGTAGTCGACTAATGCTCAGGTGGTGAATAGTGCCACTTATCTATCTAAGCTGTGCCTGGGTGGCGGGTATTTATCTGGGGTCAAAATTCGCCCTGCCCCTAGCCCTTATTCTTATCGGGCTAGCTCCCCTCCCCCTGCTCTTCTTCTTTTCTCAACATCGCAAGGCAATAATCCTATCTGCGGTCTGCCTTATCGCCTTCTTCGGCGGTGCTGTCTGCTATCAGGCATCTCAACCTCCCGATGACGAGAGCCACCTCCATTTCTACAACAGCCAGGAGGTTGAAATCAAGGGCGTTATTAACGCCGACCCCGAGGTGAGGGATAAGGCGACCCACCTCCGCCTGTCAGATATCGAAATAAAACAGGCTGAAGGCTGGCAGGGGGTATCGGGGGACGCCCTGTTATTTGTCCCCCGCTACCCCGAATATAAATACGGCGATTTGCTTCAGGTAAAGGGAAAACTGGAGACACCACCCCAGCTTAACGACTTTGATTATGAAGGCTACCTAGAACGGCAGGGAATCTACTCCACCATGCTCTACCCGGAGATAGAAACCCTGGACACAGGCAAAGGTTTTAAGCCCCTGGCATGGGTCTACTCACTGAGAAACAGCCTTTCTCAAAAACTGGCTAAGGTCCTGCCCGAACCGCAGGCATCGCTGGCTCAGGGGATTATTCTGGGCATCAGGTATAATATTCCAGCGCAGGTTAAAGCCGATTTCGTCAGCACCGGCACTGCCCACCTGCTGGCTATCTCCGGGCTTCACCTAAGTATCATGGCTGGCATTTTACTTAGCATCGGGATATGGCTCTTCGGCAAGAAACGCTATATCTACATCTGGCTGGCGCTGGGCATAATCTGGCTCTACGCCTTAATCACCGGCATGCACCTCCCAGTAATACGGGGGGCAATTATGGCTAGCCTCTTCCTCACTGCCGAGCTTCTGGGCAGGCAACGCACCGCCATCACCTCCCTTGCCTTCGCCGCGGCGGTAATGGTCGGCATTAACCCCCCCATCCTGTGGGATGCCTCCTTCCAGCTGAGCTTTCTGGCAATGGCTGGCTTAATCTTCATCGCCCCTCCCCTCATGGCGCTGGGGAGAAAAGCAGTTAGCAAAACTATTGGCGAGGAGGGAATAGGCATATCCCTAGCCAATATTACCACCGACAGTCTCGGTGTAACCCTGGCGGCAACCATAGCCGTCTGGCCGCTCGTTGCCCACTACTTCGGCATCGTTTCCCTAGCTGGTCCCCTGGCTACATTCCTCGCCCTGCCGGCAATGCCCGGCATTATTGCCATCGGGGCTCTGGCGGGACTAATGGGGCTGGTTTTTCTGCCTCTAGCCCAGGCTTTAGGCTGGCTTGCCTGGCTGTTCTTATCTTATATACTTCTGATAGTAACCGGCTTTGCCTCCCTTCCCTTCTCACATATTGAAGTGGGCTCGGTTGGCACCACCCAGATAGCCTTTTATTATCCAGTTCTTGCCGTAGCTATCTGGCTCATCAGCCAGAGGAAGGTATTAAAAAAGCAGATGTCCAGGGCTAAAAACTGGCTAAGGTCAGCGGCAGCTAAATCCCTTGAATTTGCCTCCCCACTCCCCAAAAAATGGGTTATCCCCCCGCTGTTAGTAATAGCCATTCTGGCATCTGTCGCCGCCGCATCTATGCCCGATGACGAGCTCCATATAAGCTTTCTTGACGTCGGCCAGGGGGATGCTATTCTGATTCAAAAAGGAAGCCAGCAGGTTCTGATTGACGGCGGACCCAGCCCCCAAGCCCTGACCGTGGAGCTGGGGGGATAAGATGCCCTTCTGGGATAGAACCATAGAGCTGGTGATACTATCTCACCCCCACACCGACCACATCACCGGGCTGGTAGAGGTTTTAGAGAGATACAAGGTGGAGCAGGTGCTTCACTCCGATTTAGAAAGTGAACTGCCCATATATGATGAATGGCTGAGAGTAATAGAGGAAAAGGACATTGAATACACCATAGTTCAAGCCGGAGAGGAGATTGATTTGGGCGATGGAGTAATGATAAATGTGCTCAATCCCCCAGCTACCCCTTTGATCGGAACCAACTCTGACCTAAACAATAACAGCCTGGTATTACGCCTGAGCCTGGATAGGGTAAGCTTCCTGCTGGCGGCTGATATAGAGTGGGAGGCTGAATTTGAGCTCATTGCCCAGGGAGCCGATTTAAGCGGCACTGTGCTCAAGGTTGGGCATAGCGGTTCAAATACCTCCACCACCCCCGAATTTCTGGCGGTGGTTAACCCCACGGTGGCGGTCATCTCGGTGGGAGAAAACCCATATGGCCACCCTCACGATGAGGTTGTGGCAAGGCTTGAGCAAAGGCTGGGTGCAAAGAACATATTCCGCACCGATGAGCAGGAAACAATTGAATTCATCACCGATGGCGAGAGGCTGTGGGTAAGGGTGGGGTTGACAACTGTGATAGAATATTAAAGAAAGTAGTTAGTAGACCTTTCAATAGGAAGCGGCCGTGGCTATGTGGAGACAAAAACATAAGTGCCTTTTTGTACTTACCGCCCTTGCTTTACTATTGAGTTTGCTGGGGCTAGCCGGGTGTCCGACTACAGTTCAAACTTATACACTTACCGTAGATGTTAGCCCTTCAGGATCAGGTTCCGTTTCCCCTTCAGGCGGCGAATATGACCCTGGTTTGACGGTAACGCTGACAGCCACCGCAGCCAGTGGTTACACCTTTGATTACTGGAGTGGTAGCGCAGCCGGCACCATCCCCACTACCACCATTACCATGGACTCGGATAAGAGCGTCACCGCCTACTTTACGCCGCTAGCCCAAACCTATACCCTGACCGTAAACGTTAGCCCGAGCGGGGCTGGCTCCGTCTCTCCCTCAGGGGGCATTTATGACGAGGGGACATCGGTAACGCTGACAGCCGCCGCAGCCAGTGGTTACGCCTTCGACCACTGGAGTGGTAGCGCAGCCGGCACTACCACCTCTACCACCATTATCATGGACTCGGATAAGAGCGTCACCGCCTACTTTGAAGAAGTTGGCCCTACGGTCTTGTTCTCAGATGACTTCAGCGGGGATACCGGCGTCTGGGATACTTTCTCTGATTCAAATGGTTCAGTTTTCTACGAGAATGGCTGGCTCCATATAATTGATCAGACTGCCGTTGCTTATTGCACGTATACTATGGCTCACCAGTACTTCACTGATTTCATTTTGGAAGTGGAGACTAAGCTTGTTGACGGTACTGACGATAACTGGCATGCAGTAACGGTTCGAGCGCAAGACGAGGATAACTACTACGACTTTGGCATTAGCGCTGATGGTTACTATAATTTAATAAAGGTCGTTAATGGACAAAATGTAACTCTTGTGGCGCCTACCCGCTCATCTTATATCAATGAGGGGTGGGGCGTCACCAACCTCATCCATATTGAGTGCATAGGTAGCAATCTAAGCCTATCGGTTAATGGGCACCTATTGAAAACTGTTACCGATGCCACCTTCACTGCTGGCGATATCGGCTTGGACGCACATTCATTGGCAGGCAACTTCACGGAGATTGCCTTTGACAATATCGTGGTCACTGAGCCATAGGTAGTACTGGGCTAAACGGTGGTTCAGACAAGCGTAACCTTAGCCCGAGTACCCCCCTCCTAACCTTTTCCTTTTCTCTGCGTTATAGTATAGTAGAAATGGGTAATTAAGGAGGTCTACTCTATGAAAAGGCTAATAATAGGACTGGCGCTGGTTATGTTATTGCTGGTATCGGTCTCCTGCGCCGGTGCACCAGCACCTATGACAGAAGAGGGAGCACCGATGCCACCATCATCAATGTCGGGATCATCAATATTTGGAGGGGACGACGCATATAGGTATGAGGCTTTAGAATCAGCCGAGGACCGGATGATAGTCCGCACCGGGGATATGTCGCTGGTAGTAAAAGATGTAATCAACGCCCGTGATGACATCGCCCAGCTTGCGCTAAGATTTGATGGCTATGTGGTGTCCTCACAGATTTCGGGGGAGGAAGATGAGATGAGGGGGTGGATTTCCATCCGGGTGGTTGATGAAAAGTTTGAGCAGGCACTTGCCGAACTAAGAAGCCTGGCGGTAAGGGTAAAATCAGAGAGCACCGAGAGCCGGGATGTCACCCAGGAGTATACCGACCTCCAGGCAAGGCTCAATAACGCCGAGGCAACCGAACAACAATACCTCGTCCTCCTGGAACAAGCCACCGATGTGGAGGACATCCTCAGAATCTATGACAGCCTCTCCCGGGTGCGCCAGGAGATAGAGCAAATCAAGGGGCAGATGCAATATCTGGAGCGAACGGCATCAATGAGCCTGATTTCGGTTTATCTTAAGCCAGAGGCTTCAGATAAACCGCTGGTCAGCGTCGGCTGGAGTGCACTGGAAACGCTCAAGTCCGCCGTCAGAGGGATTATTATCTTCGGGCAGGGGCTTGCCGTTCTGGCTATCTGGCTGATAATCTTCATCCCCGTCTGGGGAACTGTACTCGGCATTATCTACTGGCGCCGCCAAAAGAAGAGTAAGAAGAGGAGGGCTTAGCCAGGCAGGAGCCGTTTCATAATTTGCTCCTGGCTCAAGCCGTCAATAGCTATAACCTTATTCTTGGAAGCACGACCTTTTATAATGGTCAGAGCGCTTTTGCTCACACCCAATATCTGACTGAGAAAAGCTACTAGCTCTTTATTGGCTTTATCCTTAACTGGCGGTGCTGCTACCCTTACCCTCAATACTCCAGCGGCAAAGCCTGCCACTTCATTTCTGGGGGCATTGGGATGAACGCGCAATAAAATCCTTGTCTCTCTTCCAGAAATAGACACGATGACGTTTACTTAATCAACACCGCTAGGATACTGGCTGCTAATACTCACCGCCGCCGCCACGACCACCAGCAGCACAGGCAATACTGGCTAAGAAAAGAAGGGCTGAGAGCCAGAACCAAACGTCCCAGGTAAGCGCCTCAGGGAGTGACTCAAGTTCAGGAAATGAACCAAGCAAAACGATAATACCCATTACCATACAAAGGAAGGCAAAAACACCAGAAAATACAGCTAAGCCCTTCATGGTAAAATCTCCTTTCCTATAGTCATTACATTTTATTTTAACCCACGATTACTATATAATGGAGAATTAGCCAGCGCAAGTCAATATAACAGAAGGAATAATAACATGAGACTGATAAAAAATCTATACTTTTACCCGGAAAAGGGAATGATGGACTGCAATACCTACGTGATTAAGGATAAAACGGGCGTTATCATCGACCCTGGTCTCACCCAATTCCTGCCGGCACTATTCCAGGATTTGCAACAGGACGGCATCGACCCTAAGGAGATAGATATTATCGCCAATACCCACCTCCACGGCGACCACAGCTGGGCAAATGAGGCGTTCAAGAAAATCTCTGGAGCCAAGATAATCATCCACCCCATACAAAAGGCTTCCTGGGAGGCAACTGTTATCCAGACGTCAAAATTCTTCAGTGTTCCCGCCGTAGAGTTCACCCCGGATGAATTATTTAAGAATAACAAGCTAAATACCGGAGAAATGGAATTCGAGCTCATCCACTCCCCGGGGCACTCCCCGGACAGCATCTGCTTTTACTGCCAGAGTGAGAAGGCTCTGATTTGCGGGGACGTTATCTTCAACCAGAATACGGGGCGGGTTGACCTGCCCGGCGGCAGTGCCAACGCCCTCAAGCAGTCTATAGAGAGGTTGTCGCAGCTAGAAGTAGAGTACCTGCTACCCGGACATATGGACATCATAGTCGGCAAGGAAAAGGTAAAGCGCAACTTTGAATTCATCAAGCAATATGTGCTCGGCTACCTGTAAAGG
>CAZUHO010000014.1:0-14102 GCA_964620725.1 uncultured Dehalococcoidales bacterium | reverse complement strand
CATAAGGGTCATCCTTAAAACCAAATTTCTCATACCACATTTACGTCCCTCCCTCAGCCTAATATTTGTTCTAAGTCACGTTTTAACGGGTTTCGTCTAGCCAATTCTATCATTTGATGAATAGCCTCTGTCAAAGCCTTCTCTGACCCTTCGTCAAGGTCATCGAGGTAACAGCCTAACTCCCGGTTTCTGCTTAGTCCTGTCCATGTAAAGTTTGCACTTGTAACAATAGCACTTGCGGAATCCACTGTTTCTGTAAGAAGTACCTTTGCATGTATTCGAGGATGATAATAAGCGTTAGCTCCATAGTCTGCTATCCGTTTCAGGGAGTGCAAATATCCCCAATATATTGGCTCTCTCTGCGCCATCTTGGCCATTACAAACGGATTTTCCCCAATTACTATAGTCACTTCTACTCCTCTATTAAGCATTCTTATGACTCGTTCACTAAAATTCGTGCCATTAAGCTCAAAGTCATGTAAATTTAGAGTCACTAGGCGAATTCGCCGTGCACTATCTTGAAGCAAGTCCAAAATTGCTCCTCTATGATGCACTCCTTGCCATAAAATGGTTAAACGCATTATTAAGAACCTCGAAAGGCTAACCTTCCCGCCGCTCACTACTCAATAGAATCAAAAAATGACGGATTTCGCTCTGCAACTATTTTAACATATTCGTCTATCTTGTGGGAGAATTTGAGATTAGCTGAGGAATCTAGCTCAAGGCAGCTATATATAGGTTCGAGTTGCTCATTTTCATCCTTGGCTTCATCCTCTAAAGCCAGTTTTAAGGCCAAGATTCGTCTACCTAGGCCCTTATCGAAAATAAGAAACCGCCATAGTTTAGGGTGTGAAAACCTTAATGCCCTCAGCTTATTATCGGAAAAGCGGAAATCCATTAAGCACGGCCAGCAACCATTGCGCAAATGCCCCGTATCGTATATCGGGGAATATGGTACCACGAATTTCTTGTGAAATTCCAAGATATCCTCATGTGTCCACCAAGCGAGAGGCCAAGCAGAGCAGCGATGCTTTTCCTCACTAAAGTAACATACACCTCTCTGGGCCCAAATTAGAAAGCGCTGGCGGCTTTCAGCAACTAAGTTGCCTACTATTATACAGTCTACACCAAGGCTCCGGCATAGTATATCCATTGGTCTTTCTTTTAGTATACGGCAGCAAGCAGCGCTAATTTTCGCATCTCTTGTTGCCCTAGCCAACTTTCTTCTGCCTTTCTTCTCCAGGCCAGCTGCTCGACTCCACCAATATCCACTGCCTCCTTTACCAAGTATTGGCCAGCCATATTTTTCGGAAGTCTCCCAGAATGTACTCTCAGGCCTAGCTATATGAAGATTAATTTGCCATTCCTCTTTGAGTTGATGAATAAAATGTATGCATTCAGGAAATTCTACCCCTGTGTTAACCCATCCAACATCAATGTTAGGTCTCTGGCGTAGAACGAGGTAAAGAAGAACAGTGCTATCCCTCCCACCCGACCAAGCAACCATAGGTCGCTCATGCTCAAAGACAAGATGACTGATGAAATCTTCCGATAGTTCTATTTTCTTCTCAAGTGGTAAGCCTTGTAATTCCCTCAGTTCTCCAAACTTTTCTTTACCTCTGAAAGGCGTGGCTACTCTTGAAGGTAACCACGCATCCTCAGTATAGTTCTGTCTTGCGTCTTTTATTTCATTACGCATTGGGATTCCTTGTCACGTCTCTACCAGACCCCCCACCTGTAGATTTCTTTTTGCACTCATCAATTGAGAAATCCGGGTTCCTTTTCTTTAGCTTAATTAATCTGGTTATTTCTGCCTCCCCCCATCCTGCGACTGCTTTTGCTATTTCTGATTGCACTCCAGGGTTGGGGAATGTTGACATAATGGCGAAAGCAGCGACAGGGTAGATTTTATTATCCTTAACATACTGCTTAAACTCATCAGTGGCATCAGCTAACCTCGCCCATTTTCTGATGACGCTTGGATGTGTGCCAGCCACATCGGCCACTTTTTCATAAGAGCCACCATAGAGTTCCACCAAAAACTTAGCCGATTCGGCTATTATGATAGGGTCACTAACCCTTTTCCTCTTTTTTAAATTAGTGTAAAGCACAGCTAGAGCTGTTGCTTCATCTAACTTCAATTGTCTACTCACAACTTTATCGCTTCAGGTAACTAGTGTTATGTAATTATATCTGAAAGTTGCTGCCCATGTCAAGGATGGGCAGCAACTAGCTTCGACACATTAAGCCAGTTTGTGAAACCACAATGGATTGACCAGGGGGATTCAGCTTGGGGTAAAATTAAAGTAAGCTTAAGAGCTAGCTTTGCCGTTTAGGTCTGAAATAGTTTCGCACGCCCCCACTTTGGGAGCAAAGTCAGTCGCATAACCATGGTTAATCGCCTTGTGCTCTACTTTAAGCGACTTTTCGTGTGCAAGCTCTAATATTGCCGTTACAGACGTGATTCCCATTAGCCTCAGCTAAAGCTGTGAGTGCTAAGGAAAGCACGCTCATAAGGCAGTGAAGTCTTACTTTTTGTAGTCCTCGATGGCAATGGGAATTCAGTCTGCGATGGTCTTTCAGTCTGGAATATACCCTCTCAATAGCGCTTCTCTTCGAATATATTTCAGTCCACTCCTCGCTATCCCGAGGAATCGTGCAATAACGGCGGTATTCCCAAAGTGGCCTTATCCAGACTACTCTCAGCGAACATTTCTGGGAGCACACTAACTTGCCGGCTTTAGCCGGACAAACATATTTCATGCCCTTTTTCTTGTCGTGTCCAAGCAGTAACAGCGGCAGGTTGGCTTGGCAATGAGGCATTCCTGTTGCATCGAGAGTATACCTAGCATCTGCCTTTTTGCCATCACCTCTCATCTTTATGATGGGGATTGACCCAGAGTCATAGATAGCTTTGTAATTGTAGCCGGCATCATATCCTTTGTCAGCAGCCACATGCCAAGGCTTAAACCAACTGAATTTGTTCTTAGCCTTATTCAGCAGGGGTATCAACTGGGTAACGTCCGCTTCTCTGGCATGAGTCACCTCAAAAGCTATGGGTAATTCCCAAGCAGTGCATATCAGAAGCTGTAGCTTAAATCCCCATCTCCAGACTTTGTGAATATTACCCTCTTTGACCATGAAGTCTGCCTGGGGGTCGGACCTATCCTTCTTGTTTGGGTTAGAGTGGCTTTTTACCGAGGTAGAGTCGATAGCAACCGTGATACCGAAGTCCGGCAGACGCTTGGCGAGCTGGTCAACAATCCTGTCGAAAAACCCTTCGACTATATCTTGATGGCTCGCTAACGAACAGATAAAGCGGTCAAAGGTTCGACGGTCAGGCAAAGGCTTATCCATATCAAAGCCGCAAATCTCAACGAGGTCAGAGTGCCTTTCCAAGCGCCTGATTAAGTCATTAGTACAGTCCATATTAAGAATGAAACTTAGTAAATACGCTCTCCACAGCGGCTCCATCAGGTAGCCCGAATCTAGGTGGCGTTTCATCCTCTGTAAATCATGACGCAGTTGTTCATCTGGCAGATGGCTTATAAGAGCCTTTAATTCTTCTGATGCATTATCGCCATTCCGTCTGTCATGTGCTTCGCCTATTAAGTGTTGACGATTAGCGACATTTGCTGTATCATTAAAAGTAACTGGGTGGTTCATGACTGGGCCTCCTGGTCACGCTCCCGTTTAGCTCTAACCGGCGGTGGGAGCGTTTATTTTATTCTATTTCCTTTATTTTCTCCCATTAATTGATTCCCAATGGTTTTTAAGGGTAGTCTGATAAGCTTCAAATTTGGCATCCAGCACTTTGATGCGTTCTTCGGCTTCAATGCGTCTTTGTTCCCAAAGTTTCCGTTCACTTAGAACCTTATTCATAAGTTCCTGTAGCTTCAATTCGAAATCGCCGTTATTAGCCATATCAGACTTATCCCTTCAAATCCTGTGTCGGTATTATCGTTTCCTTCGCCTATCTCCTCTCTTAGTTACGTGGGACTTATTCCAGTAGGGTGAGTGGCAATTCGGGCAAACAGCAGGTGATGAGATTCTAGGTACCCACTTGTGCCCGCATCGCTTACAGGTGCGAACTGGTAATCGAGCATATCTCTTTACCATTTCTGCCTCCATTTTTGTGATTTCTATGGTTTGGTCAGTCATCTTATGCCTTCTATACTATAGTCATTATTGTAATTATACACTATAATAATTGATTTGTCAATAGCTCTGTCGGACAGGTTCTGTTCGGTTGACGTTGACAATAATTTTAACCTTCTAATTAGGGTCGTGCAAAAGTAGATTGTACCGCTAGGTTTTGCAGTGAGCCTATAGCTGTGATACAGATTGTAGCGGAACTTTTGAGAAGGGATTTGGCTATTGGGGAGGACTAACTTATTTCGGCTAGGGAGCGCTTTATCTCCTCAAGCTCTTCCTCGCTGAGGCCCCATAGCTCTGCTGCTTTGTGGTCTATCTCCTCCTGCACCCGCCGCAGCTCCTCTTGGCTAGCCTTTCCTTGAGCGGCAAGCTCATGGGCTCGCTGGGAGAGGGAGGCAAGGGATTGGTGGAGAGGGTTTTTGGGGTCAAAGCGGGGAATGCAAAGGTGCTCCAGAATGTTAGGCTGGGCGAAACTCTTGCCACCTCTCTGGGTATGTGATTGCACGCCTATGTCAAATGGTGCCGAATTGAGGCAAGCACACAAGAAATGCGCTTCGGTTTCACTCTCCACATCTATGAATGGGTGCATAGCTTGGTTAGCTATTACTGCCTTGCCAGCTACCTCCCCTACTACAGCAGCCATCATTCTCGATACCCCGAAGCCAGCCCACACCACCTTGTAGGGGGCGAAGGTGTACTTGGCAACGTTTCTCATGGTGTAGAAAGGGGAACCCTTGGGATAATATCTCCGGTCAGCACGCTCACTTAGCTCCGCTTCAAACTCTTTTAGGTATGCATATGTGGCAGCAAGCTGAAGTTTCAGGAAGTTCTCATCTATGCCCTCTCTTTGTCTTTGTCGGTGCTGAGGGAGCAAGATGTAAGCTGATGGCTGGGCTTGCCAGCGCCTAACATCCCGACCCTGAAGCAGGGGATAGACTAGGTCAGGCTCTATAAGGGCCTCTACCTGCTTGACCTTGTTCTTGCCCACATCGTGAAGGTTCTTAACTCGGAGGAGGCCATCGGGCCGCCGGTCGACTATCCTAATCCAGTAGACACCGTTTAGGCCGCCCGTATTTGTGCCTTCATGAGCTCGGTAAGGCGAGGGTCCCGTAATCTTCTGGAGGGCGGTTAAAGTGCTAGAACTTGATGTGAGCCAGGGGGACGTGGTTTCAGCGGCGCTCACGGGGCGGGCAGAGAGCATTATTTTCTTGGTGCGCTCCTCCACATCTTCCAGATTTGAGTCTACACCTATCCTCCCTAGTCTGGCCTTGCGCCAGAGGATGTAGATAACGGGATATTCTGTCTTCTCTCCCTTCTGGAGCACCACCGTTGCAGTGCGGTTACTGGCTCCCTCAAAGGGCTGAAGCTCTACAAGGTCATTCACTTTGAGCACCTTTAGCTCTTGCCTATCTCCAAGCTGGAAGCGGCGGAAGCCGTCACTGGCTCCCTTGGTCTTGAACAAGGTTTGAGTTATCACAAAACCCAGTTTCCCACCATCTTTGAGGTAGTTGTCCATGGTACTGTAAACCATAAGCATGGCTAAGTCCTTCTTGCCCCCTCTCATGCGGTCGAGTTGCCCCCGACCAGTTAAAAGGCCATATCTCTGCCATAGCCCTCTAGTGGCCTTCCGGTACTCATCGGCCAGGCTTTCCCAGTTCACCCAGGGGGGATTGCCCACCACCATGTCAAACTGTCCGACAAATAGCGGTGCAAAGGCATTCTTGATTATGCGAGCCCAGATGCCATTTCTATCTGCTCGCTCAAGGGCTAATATCTGGTCAAATAGGGCTGCTAAGCTGCTTTCGGCAAGCCCTTCCTCAAAGTTTAGCTGGCGGCGTGCCCGCTCTATGAATTCCTCTGTAGAATCGCCATGTCTAACACAGCCCTCCAGGAGGGTGGTCAATGTATCCACCTGATGCTTTTCGACAATCTCCCTAGGCACATGGAATTCCCCAACCACTGAGGGGATAGAATAGTCGGTAAGATAACTCGCTTGCTGCTTCTCATAAGCTGAAGGGGTAAGGATGGAGTCACAGAGGTAAATCGGTATGTCCAGAGGGCTTTTATACCGGGCAAGGTTCCCCAGTGCCAGCAGATAGTTAGTTCTGGCTGAGATGACGGCCAGAGGATTAAGGTCAAAGCCCACGATGTTGGCTAGGATTTTATCTACTACCTCTCTTTCCTGTAGTAGATGCTCCTCAGCATATTCTTTAACCCTGTTGATAGCCAATACTAAGAAGGTGCCAGAGCCACAGGCAGGGTCGATTAACCGTTCATCTGGATTGCCATTGTAACCCACCTCGTTAAGCACCAGCTCAGCAAGCCAGTCTGGGGTATAGTATTCCCCAAGGTCATGGCGTAGCTCTTGGGGGACAAGATATTGGTAGAGCTTCTTTAATAGGTCACGAGTAACCTCTGGTTCAAGAGTCGAGGTAGCAGGCTCAAAATCGGATAGCGCCCTTGCCATCTCTCTAACCGATTCGTCTAAGTCCTTATCCCAGGCTGAGAGATACCATCCGAAGAAGTCCCCCTCAAGGAAATTGTGGATTCCCAGCCGATTAAAAAGCCCGCCATTCTCAAGCTCATCGAGCTTATCCCTTATCTCGTCACCTGTTAGGGCCGGGAGGTCAGTCACTAGCGAGGAAGCCAGAGAGCCCGTTTGCAGGGAAGCGAACTCCGCTGCTAGAAACTTCATTAGCAGAGCATAGTAGGTATGAACAGTGAAAAGTAAAGGCTTAAGCTCCACTACTTCTGTCACCCCGTATGCCTTGGCCAATTCCACAGCGCTCCTATTTGCCTTAGCCAAGTCCTGACCGTAGACAATACCAAAGGTGCGGTCCCATTCTGAGAAAAAGGTCTCTATCTTGGTATTGGAGTGGTGAAGGAGCTTATCATGGAGGGTAGTTACCATCTGTATGGCAATTCCTCCTTTAGGGCCAAACTCATCAGCTAGAGCTTCCGGGGTAAGAGGACGACGGCGAAGCGCCCTTAGGTAGAGCAGGAATAGAGAGACGCTTTCCTCAGTAACTTGGTAAGGGCCGAGGCGCTGAAAGCCTTCCTTTACGGGCTCAATTTCAAAGAGAGAAAGCTGAGTCCGGGGGAGTGGTGACTCAGGAGCTACCTGTCGCTGTTTATCTCCCCGGTAGCGAAGGAAAAAGATACTATAGCCATCCAGACCTATCCCTACTATCCGCCTTAGAGCTTCCTGCTGCTTGCTGCCATATCCTGCCTCAGCAGAGAGATACCTTTGTAGCTGCTTGGTAGTGTTCCCGACACCTCTTGCAGTAGCCAGTCCCCCAGGTGGCTCATACTCTATAACAGCATGTCCATAGACAGCATCGGAGCGGAGGCCGCTCTGCAAGACTGTCCTCCTATATTTCTTTTCATACCTCGGCTGGGCAGTAATGCCGAGTTCTTTCAAGGCTGGCTCTAAGAGCTTCTCTACCCCAATACGGAGGTCTTCCTCACTTTTTGCTCCTGCTGCTATCTGAAGGATGCCTTTGGCTAGCTCTCTGGCTACCAGGTTGGTTTGCTGAGTCATATGATTTACCTGCTATGGTCTAGTCAGTCTCTTGACTGCTCTCTCCAAATCCGCCTGGCTGGGCTATGTCTATTTACTTACGAGACATCTCTTGGCTTGCCCTCTGGTGCACCTTATTGACCAACCCTTGAAGTTCTGGAGGTAGCGGGTACAGCTTTATCTCTACGTCTTTGGCTATCTTCCCATCACTTTTCACCAGAAAACCTTCGTAGGTCGCTCTACCCGTGAGGACTAACAACTTGGTCTTCGCATCCACTAGGCTCAAAAAGTATAGCGATTCATAAATCTGCCCAATCTTCCCACCAGGTGATTTGCCACCACTTGTTAGCCAAGAATGGCTCTTGATGCTGGCTACAATAGAATTATCTTCGGACACAGCGTCAAACCTATGAACTGCATAGGTGCCGTTTCTCTTCTTGCCCAAGGGTAATGTCTTTTCGGCAAATGTATGTCCAGGGTAATCCTTTTCTAGCTCTTTCCTAACAAAGGGTTCAACCTTTGTTTTTAACTCTACCGTCTTTGCCACTTGTGTTACTCTCTCAAAATCTGCTGCCTAGACCAACGATGCTTCACGGAAAGCAATACCTGTATGCTATGCTTAATGCATATACCACTTCCTGATAAACCTCATCAGGATGAGGTTTGCAACATCTCCATAGCCGACCATCTCCGTCTTTGGCACCATACTGTAAACCTTTGGCAAATTTAGAGTGGGGCATTTTAGCAACATCAGCATCCTTTAAACACTTCTCCCATGTAGTAATGATTAAACAGCCGACTCGTGGTCTTATTGTGGCAAAGCCAAATACCTTCTTCCGGCGAGAGGCAGGGTCGGGAGTCTTAAAGCGAAAGTGACGAGCCTTTTTGTCAAAAGCTTCGTAGACTACCTTTGAACCTACTCTCTTTTCAATGTCAGTAACCAATCTCTGAAGTAGTTGCCTTTGCTTCTGCTCATTCATTTTACCTGCCCTCTCCAAATCCGCTGGCTGGGCTATTCAAGGTCTTACTGGCAAGGCCATTATTGTCCCCAGCTTTGGCTCAATAATGTCTGAATACCCCAGGATGAGATAAGAAGCCCTCAGCCAACCTCTCGTTAACACAAGACCTGTTACCCTTTCTATATCTTGAATAGCAATTCCCCTATCGTAGGCCTTTATCGCCTCAGGATAGAAATCGATGGCGAACCTGTATGTGCCAGTATCTAGAATCTCTGGTGATTCCAACTCTTCGATGCCTTGCTTCACAACTGCTGCTCCCCAAATTTTACCCTGCATCTTAAAAAGAGTGAGCGAACCTTGAATCACCGCCTCCACGAAACTCTTGTCTTCAAATCTCCGTGTGCGTCCCAACTTACGCAGATAATATGTGCCTTGACGCTCCCTAGACAATGTGTCTTTTAGAAAATCCAACAATTCATAAGGGGACTCAAAGTCCTCCTCCCCATGAGGGAAAATGCAGACCACAAGCTTGGTAATATTCACGACTACCCCCCCTTGTAGCTCCATCACGGATACTCTCTCTAAATCTGCTGGCTGGGCTAGTATCCTACTTTCTATTCTACTTCCGTTTGTGGCACTTATCAATAGAAAAGATTTGCAACTGTATAAATCTACAAGCAATGAATTGCAGTTGACATAAATTCTGCCCTTCCCACCTGAAAGGAGAGGGGGAAGTATTTTATAGAAGAGGGGCTTACGCCCCTCTTAAACACCCCAGCTAAAATGGGAGAATGGGATACAACTCCACTCCCCAACAAAGGGGAGATTAAAGGCAAAGCCTCATAGGGCGGGAGGGTGGGAAAGAATACCTTAGGGGAGTGGCGGGGAGATGGGTTTCTAAACAAACTTAATTGCCCCCTACCCCCTCCTGTGCTACAATTTTTGGGAGGGCTAGGCCGTCTCGGCTAGCCCTAGAGGCGTTTGGGCCCTAGAGGCTTTTAGGAAAAAATGGACTTAACCAAGCTACTTAACCTTATAGCGGAGACGCCCACCTACCGCCAGCTCTTAGGTGAACTGCGGGATAACGCCAGCACCGGCGTATCAGTCCTTGATGCGGCTAAGCCCTATCTTATTGCCGCTCTCTACCAGTCTTTGCGGCTACCAATGATGGTGGTCACGGCGCAGCCGGAAAAATCAAGGCGGCTCTACGAACAGCTAGTTGCCTGGAGCAACTCAAAACAGCTAAAGCTCCTCCCCGAGCCCGATGCCCTCCCCTACGAGCGTGCCATCTCGGACGCTTCTACTGAGCAGGAAAGGGTGCAGGTGCTATCGGCTCTGGCTAATATAAACGGGGAGACGAACGCCCCCCTAATCGTTGCCTCGGCACCAGCCCTGATGACGAAGACAACGCCCTACAGCGACTTTACCTCCGCCAGCCATAGCATAAAACAGGGGATGGATATTGAGCCCTTTGCGCTGCTGGAAAAGTGGCAGGCAATAGGCTACAGGCTGGAAAACTTAGTAGAAATGCCAGGAACGATGGCTCGTCGCGGCGGCATTGTTGACATCTACCCCCCAACCAGCGACCTCCCGCTAAGGCTTGAGTTCTTGGGCAACACCATAGAAAGCATCAGGAGCTTTGACCCGGCAAGCCAGCGCTCGCTGACGCCGCTATCATCAGTTGCCATCGGTCCCGCCACCGAAAAGCTAAACAGCTTGAAAGACAGCATATTGAGCTTCATACACCAACCCTGCCTGGTGGTGCTTGATGAGCCCAAGAACATTGAGCAGGCGATTAATGATCTTGATGCCCAGGCCAGCGAGCTGCGCACTGATTCCCCCAGACCTTACTTCACCTGGAAAGAGTTAGAGCCAAAAATAAGGGAAAAGCCGCACCTTATGCTCGCCAGCTGGGGTGCTGGTGAGCAAGCCCACCGCCTGGACTTTAGCACCGCCCCCAGCTACGGCGGGCAGCTGCCCGCCCTGGTCAACAAGGTAAAACAGCTGCTAAAGCAAAGGCAAAGGCTGATAATCGTCAGCCACCAGGCCAGCCGCCTGTCCGAATTATTCGGTGAGGAGGATATTATCGCCTCCCCCACTACCGATATAGAGCAAATACCCCCGCCCGGCTCGCTGACATTAGTCCAGGGGCTGCTGGCTGAGGGCTGGGCTATGGACAACCACACCACCCTCTTCACCGACGCCGAGGTCTTCGGCTTTATCAAGCAGCGGCGGCTGATAAAAAGAAGGCCGGTGCCCCACCACCAGCTGGCTATTGAACTTGCCCCCGGCGACTATGTGGTACATGTTGAGCACGGGATTGCCAAATTCGCCGGTGTTACCCGGATGAGCACCGAGAGCAGCGAAAAGGAATACCTGCTATTGCAGTACGCCGCCAATGATAAGCTCTATGTCCCCACCGACCAGATAGACCGCCTGAGCCGCTACATCGGCGCCAGCGACCGCCCCCCGGTGCTGAACCGCCTCGGCACCCAGGAATGGACAAGAGCCAAGCAAGAGGCGAAGGAAGCCGCCGAAGAATTCGCCCAGGAGCTTTTAGCCCTCTACGCCAGCCGTGAGGTCATCCCCGGCTTTGCCTTCTCCACTGACAGCGTATGGCAGCAGGAGCTTGAGGCTTCCTTCCCCTATATCGAGACCCCGGACCAGATAAAGGTGCAGGAAGAGGTGAAGGGGGACATGGAGAAAGCCAAGCCCATGGACAGACTGGTGTGCGGGGATGTCGGCTACGGCAAGACCGAGGTCGCCATCCGAGCCGCCTTCAAGACAGTGATGGACGGCAAACAGGTGGCGGTGCTGGTGCCGACCACCGTCCTCGCCCAGCAGCACTTCGCCACCTTCAGCCAGCGGCTCGATGCCTTCCCGGTAAGAATCGAGGTCTTGAGCCGGTTTAAAACCCAAAAAGAACAGGAGGCTATTACTAAGGGACTGGCTGAGGGCAGCGTTGACATCTGCATCGGCACCCACCGCCTGCTGCAAAAGGACGTGGTCTTCAAGAATATGGGGCTGCTCATTATTGATGAGGAGCAGCGCTTCGGCGTCGCCCACAAGGAACACCTCAAAAAGTTGAGGCAGGAGGTGGACGTCCTCACCCTGAGCGCCACCCCCATCCCCCGCACCCTCCACATGTCACTGGTGGGGGTGAGGGATATGAGCACCATGGAGACCCCTCCCGAGCAGCGCCTCCCCATCAAGACCTATGTCGCTGAATATAACGAGCGCCTAATCCGGGAGGCTATTTTAAGGGAGCTGGAACGCAACGGGCAGGTCTTCTTCGTGCATAACAGAGTGCAGGGCATCGCCTATGTCGCCGATAAGCTCCGCCAGCTAATACCTGAGGCAAGGATTACCACCGCCCACGGCCAGATGCCCGAAGGTGAGCTGGAGGCGGTGATGGCTGACTTCGCCGGCGGCAGCAGCGACGTCCTGGTCTGCACCACCATCATTGAATCGGGGCTGGATATGCCCAACGTCAACACCCTGATTGTCAATAGAGCCGATAAATTCGGGCTGACCCAGCTATACCAGCTAAGGGGAAGGGTGGGGCGCGGCGCCAACCTCGCCTACGCCTACTTTCTCTACGAGAAGGGGAAGCGCCTGACGCCCAACGCCGAGAAAAGGCTGAAGACCATCTTTGAAGCCACCGAGCTCGGGGCTGGCTTCGGCATCGCCATGAGAGACCTGGAAATCAGGGGGGCAGGCACTTTGCTCGGACAAAGGCAGAGCGGATTTATCAGCGCCGTCGGCTTCAACCTCTACTGCCGCCTTCTCGCCGACGCCGTTGAGGGGCGGAAAGCCCGCCTCGCCGGGGCCAAGGAGCCCCCACCCCACCTCCCCACGCCGAGCATCGACCTGCCGCTGCGAGCCTTTATCCCTGAGGAATATGTCACCGACATTGACACCAGACTGAGCCTCTACCAGCACCTTGCCAGGCTGGACAATCCAGAGCAGGTGGAAGAAATGGCTCAGGAGTTCAGCGATAGGTTCGGCTCTCTGCCCCCAGAGGTAAAAAACCTGCTCTATGCCGTCAAGATTAAGGTCCTGGCGGCTAAGGCGGGCGTTGAGTCCATATCCACCGAGGACGGGCAGATTATCCTCCGCCTCTTTGAGGGCATGAAATTCACCCCCCGCCAGCGTGCGCTCCCCCTCCCCGATGGCGTCAGGATGGGGACGAGCCAGATAAGGGTGAGCTATGGGAGAGTTAAGGGGTGGGAGAGGGTTTTGGAGGGGGTGCTAAATAAAGTGGTGGTATAATATAGGTGGAATTTTACCTGCGGAGGGAGGAGACAAATGGCAAATGTAAGAGAGCGCATACGTGAAGCGCTAGATAATCTCGCAGAACAAGGTTCACAATTACTTCAAGACATACGTACAGAGAAAGCCATAAAGTTCAAGAGCGAGTATCAGACTTGGTACACACGAGCGTTAGCCGTGGTAAAACAGCTAATACCCGAGCGTTTGGACGAGTTCACAGGGCTGTACTACGACAAAGATGCAACATATACTATTGCCCGTTACCTACGAGGTATGTATTACACTACAGTTGCTCGTGAAACAAAATTAGGTGCGCACCATCGGTTTTTGCAGCAGTGCCTGATTCTTGAATCGGCAAAAACTCGCCTAGATGATATACTCACAAATATCCATGGTCTTGTGCAAGCTGAGATTCTCGACAGCGAGCTTGACGCCGCTACTGAACTCTCGAGAGCACAAC
The DNA here is from genome assembly GCA_964620725.1 of uncultured Dehalococcoidales bacterium. Taxonomy (GTDB): domain Bacteria; phylum Chloroflexota; class Dehalococcoidia; order Dehalococcoidales; family BS750m-G39; genus CAVTZP01. The sequence goes on along the minus strand of CAZUHO010000014.1, from coordinate 736 downwards.
ATATCCGTGCAGCCGGAACTTTAGCTGGTGTGGTTCTGGAGAGACACCTAGCAAAGGTTTGCTCCTCAAGAAATTTAACAAGTCGCAAGAAGAAACCAACCCTTGCAGATTGGAACGATTTACTAAAAGAAGCCAATGCGTATGACATCCCTGCTTGGCGGGGCATTCAGCAGCTTACGGACATCCGCAATTTGTGTGCACATCCAGGAGATAGAGAACCAACCAAAGAAGAAGTTGATAAGCTTATTCACGAGGTTGGAGGTATTACAAAGACTATTTTTTAGACAGGGTTCAGCGTTCTGGCACGTTGACAGCACCTAATACGGCATCACACTTTATGCAGGTTAGAATAATAACAGCCTCTTTTGCTAGACCTGCAGGCGCTGAAACAGGAACAATTTCAAGCTGACTATTAAGTTTGGTCTTTTCACCACAATGTGGGCACTTCATCTCATGCCTCCTTCATCAGAATGAGGCAATTATAGGAAGCATGCCAAAGTAAGTCAATGCACAGGCAGTCTAAGTAGACTTGAAAAATAATCCCAAAATCGCTAACTTATATAAGATAAAAACCACAGCAAGGAGAAAGAGGACTGATGACAGCTAAAAGCCTATCCCGAATAGCCAGCGTAATCTTGCTCTCGGCGGTGTTTCCCCTGGCGGCATGCCCCGCCGAGGAAGCGCCGGAGCCCAAAACCTACTCAGCCCCGCCGGAGATGACGATTGACACCAGCAA